>CAZHPV010000012.1:0-46429 GCA_964534845.1 uncultured Caulobacterales bacterium | reverse complement strand
ACATAATTATGTTATGTAAATATCGAAAAATATATCATTGAAAAATTAGAGATCAATTGGGTAAGCATTTATGTCTCAAAAACCGAAGATAGATGGTAAAGCGAATAAAAGCGCGCGTACGAAAGCGCGTATTATTAAGGCTGCCAGACCAATTTTTGCAAAAAAGGGATATGGCTCAACATCTCTTTTAGAGGTCACTAAAGCCGCAAAAGTAACGACCGGCGCTATCTATCACCACTTCAGGGACAAGAAGGGCCTGTTTCAAGCGGTAGCTGAAGATATGGAACAAGAGATTCTTGATGATGTTACGGAACGTATCTCGACCATAAGCGAACCGTGGGATATGTTCGAAACAGGCATTATCGAAACTTTAGAGATTTGCGCCCGCCCGGACATTCAACGCATTGTTTTTCGTGAGGCTCCTAGCGTCATTGGCTTGCGGGAGTGGCGCGATATTGAAGTTAAATATGCCTTCGGACTTATGCGTATGACTGTCCAACAGTTGGTCTCGGAAGGACTTATTAAGACCAGCGCACCGGACATGACCTCGCAAATTCTGTTGGGAGCCTTAATTGAAGCTGCTCATTCCGTTGCCGAAGCAGAAAACAAACATAAAGCTTTAACCGACGCAAAAGCCACAATGGAGACTTTGTTGGGCGCATTGAAAAAACAACCACAGTAGTTCCCAATCATCTCCTAAACCTACTGAAAAATAAACACGTCTTGACAGGCTAGGGGTATATCATGTAAGGAACAAATAGTGAACATATAAGTTATTATTGGGGATAAGACTATGAAGCAACTTGTTATGGATATTAGCGCCGGTATGATTATGGCAGGATTCGTGTCTGTTATGACGATTTGGATGATGGTGCTTGGCGGGTGATAATCTCCCTCTTTTTGATCTCACTTCCTTACCGTAACGGTAAATCATAACGATAAAGTGGGAGGATGGTTTGCAGAACTTTGTGCATTTACGCTCTCGTTCTCCTTATTCCATGCTTGAAGGGGCGCTGAAGATAAAAGAAACAGCCGCCCGTGCGCGCGAATGGCGCATGCCAGCCTTGGCGCTCACAGATACGAATAATATGTGCGGGGCGCTGGAATTCTCAGATAGTATGACGGCTTCGGGTATTCAGCCCATAATGGGAGTTACTTTATCAGTTGATCTCGGCCTTGCCGATCAGCCTGGTGTTATAAGGCGCGAGCCAGAAGGTACATTGGTCTTATTGGCACAAAATGAGACGGGTTATGAAAATCTCATGGTTCTGTCCAGCTCGGCTTATCTGGATGTGGAGCCAACAGATTTACCCCATGTCAAAGTGCAAAAACTGAGCGCCCATTCGGACGGTGTGATAGCGCTTACGGGCGGCCCTGACGGGGCGCTTAACAGGCTTATATGTGAGGGACGTCTGGTAGAGGCGGAAAACTGGCTTGATCATTTAATGAACCTGTTTCCAAACCGTCTTTATATTGAGCTACAAAGACATGGTCTTGCCCGCGAAGGTCAGGCTGAGAAAACCCTTATTGATTGGGCCTATACGAAATCATTACCGCTTGTCGCCACGAACGAACCCTATTTCCTCGACCCAGATATGCATAAGGCGCATGATGCCTTACTGGCCATCTCAGAAGGGTCCTATGTTCTGGAGACCAATAGGCGAAAAGTGTCAAACCAGCATTATTTTAAATCGCCCGAGCAAATGGCGGAGTTGTTCAAGGATTTACCGGAAGCTATTGAAAACACGCTAATTATTGCGATGCGCTGCGCCTTTAAATCCTACAAGCGCGATCCTATTTTGCCCAATTTCGGTGATGGGTCCTTAAGTGAAGGCGATATACTTGCCGAGCAGGCGGCTCAGGGCTTGGAAGCACGCCTCGCCAATATTGAACTGGTAGGGACACGCGAGGCCTATTTTGAACGTCTCGATTTTGAACTTGGCGTGATAAAACAAATGGGGTTTCCCGGTTATTTCCTAATCGTCTCGGATTTTATCAAATGGGCGAAACAAGAAGGTATACCTGTTGGTCCTGGACGGGGTTCGGGGGCGGGCTCGGTTGTGGCATGGGCTTTAACGATTACCGATCTTGACCCCTTGCGCTACGGTCTTCTCTTTGAGCGCTTCCTTAATCCGGAACGTGTCTCTATGCCGGATTTCGATATTGATTTTTGTCAGGAGCGGCGCGGAGAGGTTATCCGCTATGTGCAGGAGAAATACGGGGATGATCAAGTCGCTCATATTATCACATTTGGAACGCTGCAAGCGCGCGCCGTAGTGCGAGATGTCGGGCGGGTTTTGCAAATGCCATTGGGACAGGTTGATAGGCTTGCAAAGCTTGTTCCCTCAAATCCAGCCAGTCCGGTTACTTTGGCAGAAGCGATAAAAATGGAAAAGGGCCTACGCGAGGCCCGTGATAGCGAGCCTGCGGTCAAGGAGCTATTAGATACGGCCTTAAAGCTGGAAGGACTATACCGCAATGCGTCCACCCATGCGGCGGGTGTCGTGATTGGAGACAGACCTTTAACACAACTCGTGCCGCTTTACCGTGACCCGCGTTCTGATATTCCCGCGACCCAATTTACCATGAAATGGGCTGAAAAAGCAGGCTTGGTAAAATTTGACTTTCTCGGCCTAAAAACCCTGACGGTTATTGACCGCGCGCTTAAATATCTTGCCGCTCAGGGAAAAGAAATTGATCTTGATAAAATTAATACCGATATGCCAGAGGCGTATAAATATCTTGAAGAGGGTCTCTCAGCGGGCGTGTTCCAGTTAGAAAGCTCGGGAATGCGGGATGTTTTGCGTAAAATGGCGCCAGACTCGATTGAAGAATTAACCGCTCTGATCTCCTTATACCGCCCGGGTCCGATGAAGAACATCGATAGCTATATTGACCGAAAGTTTGGCCGGGCCGAGATTAATTATCCGCATCCCTTGCTAACAGATATACTCAAAGAAACTTACGGCATCATTATATACCAAGAACAGGTCATGCAAATCGCACAAGTGCTGTCTGGTTATTCACTGGGGGAAGCTGATTTGCTTCGTCGGGCCATGGGTAAAAAAGATCAGGCGGAAATGGATAGGCAACGCTCGCGTTTTGTTGACGGCGCAGCCAAAAACGGTGTTGATAGTCAACTCGCAAATCGTATTTTCGATCTGGTCAATGAATTTGCCGGTTACGGGTTTAACAAGTCACATGCCGCCGCCTATGCTATGATTTCCTTTCGAACGGCTTATCTAAAGGCCGTTTATCCCATTGAATTTATCGCCGCGACGATGAGCCTTGATATTGCGAATGTAGAAAAATTGGCTCAATTTTATCAGGAAGCTAAACGCATGGGTGTGAAAATTGCACCGCCTTGCGTTAACCGATCATATGCGGATTTCGAGGTTGAAGATGGGCAGGTTCTCTATGCATTAGGGGCGTTAAAAAATGTCGGCGTCGAGGCAATGCGCCATGTTGTTCAGGAGCGCAAAAAAAACGGGCTTTTTAAAGACTTGTTTGATTTCGCGCGCCGCGTTGATACGCGAATTGTTAATAAACGCGCCTTCGAAAACTTAGCCCGCGGCGGGGCCTTTGATTGTCTTGAAACCAACCGGGCCCGGGCCTTGGCCTCTGCTTCCGTCCTGCAATCCATAGGCACACGTGCAGCCCAAGAACGGGCCTCCACACAGGTGAGTTTGTTTGGCGATGCCCAAGATGTTATGGCTGAGCCCGATTTGCCAATCCCGCAGGTTTGGGACAATATAGAGCAATTGGATCATGAACTCGCAGCGATTGGGTTTTATCTGGGTGGGCATCCTCTGGAGAGCTATGCCAAAGTACTTGAACGAAAGAAAGTCGTCTTATCGTCCGATATTGATCAAAAATATAAGGCGGGTGCCCGCGCAATGCGGTTTGCGGGTGTCGTCCGTAAGCGCCAAGAGCGTATGTCAAAACGCGGGAAACGCTTTGCCTATCTATCCCTTTCAGACCCGGCGGGAGATTTTGAAGTTTTCATCGGAGAAGAGTTGTTAAATGCCAACCGTGCGATTTTAGAGGCTGGCTCCCTTATTGAAATCACCGCGAAAGTCGATGAACGCGATGGTGAGATCAAAATTTTTTCCAACAGTATAGCCTCGCTGGATACGCAGGTTTCAGAACGTGTTGTCGGGCTAAAAATCCGTTTACGTTCGGCGTCAATCGAATCTCTTGACGCTCTGGAAAAATGTCTTGCAGCGCTTAAAGACGCGCCGTCGAAATCCATGGGATTTATCGAGGTCATTGCGCCTTTGGGAGAACACCGTGACGGTCATTGGCGACTGGCTGGCAAGCTGGGAGTCGATGAAAGCGTGCAAGCGGCGATAAAAGCAACCAAACTCGTCGAGACAATAGAAGAAATTGCGGCTTGAACCCCCTTGAAGTTTTGCTTGGCACGGATTTTAGCGCTTGCATATTGTACTAATTCTGTTAAACGCCGCTCATTAAATCGCACGCGGGTGCCGGTTTTGGTCATATAGACCTTAATCGATTCCGGTGGAACTCTTGTTTCTACACCCCGCGTCAGGCCAACCGGAAAGAGGAGATATCTGTGGCTTTACCTGAATTTTCAATGCGGCAATTGCTCGAAGCGGGTGTTCATTTTGGACATCAAACCCATCGTTGGAATCCGAAAATGGCACCTTATATTTTTGGTGCGCGCTCTAATATTCATATTCTGGATTTATCCCAAACTGTACCGCTACTACATCAGGCGCTTGTGCAAGTACGTGAAACAGCTGCCAAAGGCGGACGGATTTTGTTTGTCGGGACGAAGCGTGCTGCCTCAGACCCTATTGCGACAGCGGCTAAGCGCTGCGCACAATACTATGTAAACCATCGGTGGTTAGGCGGAATGTTGACGAATTGGGCAACGATTTCCAAGTCAATTGGCCGATTGCGCGAACTTGAAGCCCTGTTGGGTGAGGGCGAACAGGCTGCGACAGGTTTGACAAAAAAAGAACTTTTGAAAATGACCCGCGAAAAGGACAAGCTGGATAAGGCGCTTGGCGGAATTAAAGATATGGGCGGGAAGCCTGATCTTATGTTTGTAATTGATACCAATAAAGAATCGATTGCGATTAAAGAAGCACGCCGCTTGGGTATTCCGGTCGTGTCTATTCTGGATACGAATTGCGATCCGTCGCATGCTGATTTCCCTATTCCGGGTAATGATGATGCTGCGCGCGCAATTAATCTTTATTGTGATCTGATTGCGGATGCAGTTCTGGACGGCTTGACAGAGTCCCAAGCGAATATGGGTGTGGATCTCGGCGCGGCAGAAAATCCTGTTGAGATGGCCCTTGCAACGGCTGAACCGGCACCAGAAGCAAAGGCAGAGCCCGCTCCTGAACCGGCACAAGAAGCAGCGCCAGAGCCAGCCGCAAAGGCAGAGCCCGCTCCTGAACCGGCACCAGAAGCAACACCAGAGCCAGCCGCAAAGGCCGAAGAAAAGCCTAAGGCGAAGGCGGCTGATGACGGCGTTTCAGAGTTTCTTCGGGTTACGCGCGAATATGATGCGAAAGCCGACGAGGCCGTTGTAACAAAAATTGAAAAATATCTGGGCGCATCACTTAAAAATCGTGACGCTAAATATGTCGCCTGTTCGGACGAAACCGAACTTGAGACCATCGTTAAAGGTTTCATGAAGAAGAAATTAGGCGTTGAAGATAAAGACGCGGCTATGGAAAAAGTAAAGGCTGTCTGCACAACAATGAAACCGACACGTATGAAAAACCGGGTAACGTTTTATTATTTGCTCGCCCAAAACGAAGGTAAGCTTGGAGAATTTTAAGCACCATTTAGACTAACAGCCTGACGAAGCCATTGTCGTCAGGCAAACCAAATTAATCACGAAGGAGATAATTATGGCTCAGATAACAGCCGCTCTTGTGAAAGACCTGCGCGATAAAACATCAGCAGGTATGATGGATTGTAAAAAAGCCCTTGCCGAAACGGACGGGGATATTGAAGCCGCTATTGATTGGCTGCGAAAAAAAGGTATTGCCAAAGCTGATAAAAAAGCGGGTCGTATTGCAGCAGAAGGCCTTGTGGCTGTCGCGCTCGCCGATAAAGCAGGCGCTTTGGTTGAAGTGAATTCGGAGACAGATTTTGTCGCCCGAAATGATGGTTTTCAGGGAGCCGTTTCTGAAATTTCACAATTGGCGCTTAGCGTTGATAGTACTGAAGCGCTTGCGAGTGCGAAAACATCGAGTGGTGATAGTGTCACGGATTTTCTAACGAAACTTGTCGGAAAAATCGGTGAGAACATGTCCCTGCGTCGCATGCAAAAACTTACAGTCTCGGACGGCGTGGTTGCAGGTTATATCCATAATTCGGTTGCGGATGGCATGGGAAAAATCGGCGTGTTGGTGGCCTTAGAGTCATCTGGAGATAAGGCCGCCTTGGCTGATCTGGGTAAAAAGATTGCGATGCATGTCGCCGCGACCAGCCCGCTTGCGCTGGGTGTAGACGATCTTGACCCCGTTGTTGTTGATAAGGAACGTAAGGCCTTATCTGATGAGGCACGCGAATCTGGCAAGCCTGAAGCCATTATCGAAAAAATGGTAGAAGGTCGGATGACAAAATTCTTCAAAGAATCTGTTTTAATGACACAAATTTTCGTCATGGACGGAGAGCGCTCAATCCAACAAGTGGTGGCTGACGAAGCCAAATCACTTGGGACTGATGTTACACTTAAGGCCTATGCCCGCGTAGAACTCGGTGAAGGGATTGAGAAAAAAGAAGAAGATTTTGCCGCCGAAGTCGCAAAAACAGTCGCTGGCAGCTAAAAAATACGATTAGCGCGCTAATTTTGGCGCGCTAAACACTTTAATAATGTATCCTCGTCTATGAATTTGAAATCGAGTCGTTTATAGCGACGGACAGAGGAATTATATGTCTAAGTCTTACCAATATAACCGCGTGCTTCTAAAGCTATCCGGTGAGGCTTTGATGGGCGAACAAGATTACGGCATAGATGTTGCCTTTACCGACAGAATAGCCAAAGAAGTCGCCGCTGCCCACGGGCAAGGCCTTGAAATTGGCCTCGTCATCGGCGGGGGCAATATTTTCAGAGGGCTTTCGGCTTCCGCTGCAGGAATAGAGCGCTCGACGGCAGATCATATGGGTATGTTGGCGACGGTTATGAACGCTTTGGCAATGCAAAGTGCGTTGGAACGTCAAGGCGTTGTGACGCGGGTCATGTCCGCTATTCCCATGACAACGGTTTGCGAGCCTTATATTCGCAGGCGCGCCGTTCGCCATATGGAAAAGGGTCGCGTTGTTATTTTTGCCGCCGGATCGGGCAATCCTTATTTTACAACGGATACTGCCGCTGCGCTCAGGGCGGCTGAAATGAATTGCGAGGCCTTATTAAAAGGCACACAGGTTGACGGGGTTTATGATTCTGATCCGAAATCTAACCCGGACGCCAAACGTTACGATCAATTGAGCTATCAAAAAGTTTTATCTGACGATTTAAAAGTCATGGATGCATCGGCTATTGCGCTTATGCGAGAAAACGATATTCCGATTATTGTATTTTCGTTGCATACTGAGGGTGGATTTCATGATGTAATGCAAGGAAAAGGGGTTTGTACCATAATACGGTCATAAAAACGCCCGGTTATGGCGATAGCCAAGTGAAAGGATGAAAAATATGTCAGACAATATTTTTAATTTGAAAGACTTTCGCAAGCGGATGGACGGCGCTGTCGCGTCTTTAAAGTCTGAATTTGCAGGATTGCGTACCGGGCGTGCCAATGCCGCTTTGCTTGATGGTATTGTGGTCGAAGCTTATGGGACTCAAACCCCGCTTAATCAATTAGGGTCTGTCTCTGTGCCAGAACCGCGTATGATTACTGTGTCCGTTTGGGATAAAACCCAAATCGCGGCGGTCGAGAAAGCGCTTAGGCAATCCACTCTCGGTCTTAATCCGGTCGTAGACGGAACAAATTTACGTATTCCAATGCCGCCCCTTACTGAAGAGCGTCGCAAAGATCTCGTTAAGATTGCGGGCGGATTTGCTGAAAATGCGAAAGTTGCCGTGCGAAATGTACGGCGAGATGCCATGGATATGTTAAAAAAGCTCGAGAAAGACGGGTCTATGGGGGAAGATGAACAAAAAGCGCATTCCGCAGACGTTCAAAAAGCGACTGATGATGTGGTGAACAGCATAGATGCGGCTTTGAAGCAAAAATCAGAAGAAATAATGCAGGTTTAATTTGGGCGCTAAATTGTCATATGATCTCGCTTTTCCCAACCATGTCGCCATTATTATGGATGGAAATGGCCGGTGGGCGCGGGCACGGCACAGACCGCGGGTCTTCGGACATCAGGCGGGGGTTAAAACTGTTCGTCGAATTGTTGAGGATGCGGCGGAATTGGGTATAAAATGTCTGACACTCTATAGTTTTTCTACAGAAAATTGGACCCGACCGAAAACTGAAATCAAAGCTTTGTTTGATCTCCTCAAACAATACGTCGTGGATGATCTTGATACATTGGACAGGCGAGGTGTGCGGGTTCGCATTATTGGGTCAAGGGATGGGTTGGAAGATGATATATTGCAAATATTGGATACCGTCGAAAGCCGTACACGCGTTAATACAGACTTTAACCTCAATATAGCCTTTAATTATGGCGGGCGGGATGAAATCTTGCGGGCAGTACAACGGGCGCATGCTGCGGGGGAAGACATGCAGACTCTCTCGGATATAGATTTCGAGAAATATTTTGATACTTATGGGTTACCTGAAGTCGATATGGTTATTCGAACAAGCGGTGAAAAACGTGTTAGCAATTTTTTACTATGGCAGGCGGCGTATGCTGAATTTGTTTTTACCGATGTTTTATGGCCAGATTTTAAAAGGGCAGATCTCGAAGCGGCTTTGGGTGAATTTTGCTCCAGAGACAGAAGATTTGGAAATTTAAGCGCTATAGAAGTTGCGTAGGCACGTGAGCAAGGTCTCTCAAAATACTCAGACCGCGCGTCCCCCAATTTGGAAAAACCTGGGCGCGAGAGCCGTATCCGCTGTTATATTCGCCTTAATATGCTTGCTACCCCTTTATTTAGGTGGGTTGTATTGGGCGATTTTCGCCGCGGTCATTGGCTCTCGTCTTAAGTGGGAATGGATTGCAATGTCCGACCCTATGGCCAAATGGCCAGCCTATACGATAGGTATATTATGTTTGATTGGTGCCGTTCATACGGCCTATATCGGAGAGTTTTCAAAGCTATGGCTGATTGTCTTAATCGCCGCCGCTATTGCCGTTGTAACCAGATTAAGGCGTGGTGGATTATTCTGGTCAGTTTTGGGCGTGATCTACATTTACATACCAACTTTAATGTTGGTGTGGTTACGCGGGGATGTCGCTGGTTTTACGTCAAAAGGTTTGCAATCCCTTTTATATATAATTCTCGTTGTTATTGCAGCGGATACGGCGGCCTATTTTGGCGGTAGCTTTTTTAAAGGACCGAAAATCGCCGTCAAGTTAAGTCCAAACAAGACATGGTCCGGCTTTTTTTCAGGATTGGTATTCGCACTTATTATTGGGTGTATCTATGCCCAAATCATGGGCTGGCCGATTGGTGAAAGCTTGATCTGGAGTGCCTTGATTATGGTGTTATCAGTTGTGGGTGACTTTTTCGAAAGTGCAATAAAAAGACGTCTAGATGTTAAAGATGCGGGTACGCTTTTGCCCGGTCATGGCGACTTCTTGACCGGCTGGATGGCTTAATCATGGCAAGTGCTGTTGTGGGATTGATTTTGATATATTATCCCCATATGTGGGTCGGGGCCTAGGGGCATAACAAGGATGTTGAAATCGGAGATATATGACACGACGTATCACAATATTAGGTGCCACCGGTTCAATCGGGGACAGCACCACTGATTTGTTAAGACGGTCTGAGCCGGGTGCTTGGCAGGTCGTGGCACTTACAGCGAACAGAAATGCTGAAAAACTCGTCCAGCTCGCCGTTGAATTTAACGCTGAATATGTTGCTTTGGGCGATGAGAGCTTAAAGGAAAGCTTACGAGATCTACTTAGTGGAACCAATATTGATTACGGCGTGGGCGAGGCCGCGCTTATAGAGGCGGGGCGGCGTGAGGCCGATTTTACCTTATCGGCTATAATGGGTGCGGCTGGATTAGAACCGACAATGGCAGCTGTTGAACAAGGTAAGAATGTGGCGCTTGCCAATAAAGAGTGCCTTGTCTGTGCGGGTGATGTTTTTACCGATAAGGTCAAGGCGTTTGGAACAACCTTATTGCCTGTCGATAGTGAACATAATGCTATTTTTCAGGTCTTGGAACGGGATAAGCCAAAGGGTGTAAAACGTCTGATTTTGACAGCAAGCGGTGGGCCTTTTCGTGAAAAAACACTGAAGGCCCTTGAGACTGTGACGCGTGCAGATGCGCTGGCGCATCCAGTGTGGGATATGGGGGCGAAAATCTCAATCGATTCTGCAACATTGATGAATAAGGGCTTAGAGTTGATCGAAGCCAGCTATCTTTTTGCCCGCCCTTCAGAAGACATTGATGTCATTGTCCATCCACAATCTATCATACATTCCATGGTGGAATATATTGACGGCTCTGTTTTGGCGCAATTGGGTTCGCCGGATATGCGGACGCCTATTGCGTATGCTATGGGGTGGCCCGACCGTATGGGTGCACCCGTCGAGCCCTTGGATTTTGCAAAGCTCTCGGGGCTGACCTTTTTTGAACCGGATTTGATACGGTTCCCATCTCTAAAACTTGCGCGTCAAGCGTTGGAAGCAGGCGGAAAAGCGCCAAATATCTTAAATGCAGCCAATGAGATCGCCGTGGATGCTTTTTTGTCAAATAAAATTGCCTTTTTGGATATACCTCGTTTGGTCGAGGCCGTGCTGACGACACATAGTGGACAAAATAGTTTTGCAAAGGCGGCAAGTGATATTGACGAGGTGATTGCAGTGGACGGGGCGGCCCGCAAAACGGCCTTGGAAATTATGAGCCAATTTTAATTTGGCATAGCCTCCCAATCGGATTTAAGATTATAACGATTCATGATTTTATCACTTTTTTATACGGCCCTGTTTATTGCGAGTTTTGTGACTGTGATTTCGCTGCTCGTCTTTTTCCATGAACTGGGACATTATTCCGTTGCGCGCTTTTTTAATGTTGCAGTCGAGCGCTTTTCCATTGGATTTGGGCGTACTTTAAAAAGTTGGACGGCTCGCTCGGGAACTGAATGGACGATAAAGGCCATTCCTTTAGGGGGCTACGTCAAATTCCTAGGCGATGCCGGAGCCGCTAGTAATCCCGATACAGAAAGATTAGAGAAAATACGGCAAGACCTAGAAGGAAAATTAGCCACGGGAGACAGTGCAATAGATGTGGACGCCTGTTTCCATTTTAAACCCTTGTGGCAAAGAACACTTATTGTATTAGCTGGGCCGTTAGCCAATTTCTTGCTTGCAATTCTGGTTTTCGCGGCTCTCGCCATCATGTTGGGCACGCAAGACCTCAAGTCTGTTGTGCTTGAAGTTGTTCCCGAGAGTGCGGCGCAATCTGCTGGCGTAGAACCCGGAGATATGTTCCTAACACTCGACGGAAAAGATGTGTCATTGGCCGGTGATCTAATTGGCTATGTCGCTCTGCGTAGTGACGTTGAAATTTCGGCGCGGGTTAAACGCGGCAATAATATTCTTGAATTTCCGATTACGCCCCAAAGAAAAAGCCGCAAGGATTCTATTGGTGGGGAAAGCAAAATTGGAACATTAGGCGTTCGAATCGGTGGCGAAGGGTCACTTGTAAGCCAGACATATGGACTGTTTTCAGGACTAAATTACGGTGTGAATGAAGTGGGACGATCCATTGCCATGACAGGAAAATATATTGGCCGTATTTTCACAGGTGATGAAGACGGCAAGGCGCTTGGGGGCGTTGTACGCATTGCGACTATGACGGGTAAAACGGCTGTAGATACAGCAAAATTGGAAATTTCGGCCCTTGAACGCTTGAAAGCGATGGCCATAAGGCTTCTTCACCTCTCCGCAGCCCTTTCAATCGGCTTAGGTGTCGCAAATTTAATGCCGATTCCAGTACTCGACGGTGGACATTTGGTGTACTACGGCTATGAAGCAGTAGCGGGACGGCCGTTGAGTGAGAAAAAACAGGAGCTAGGGTTTCGAATAGGGTTTTCTGTGTTGCTGACATTACTTGTCATCTTCACATGGAATGATATTGGGTATATCAGGGGACTACTTTCCTAAATGGACTATAATATGAATGCATCGGCAACATTATTGCATATGAGCACTCGGCGTTTCTTTGTGTCCGTTCTGTGCCTTTTTGCGCTTTGCCTTACAATGTTATGGGTGAGCCCGGCTTTCGCTCAAGAGGGTGAAGGTGCTGCACCGCCCCAACGACCAACAGTTATCAAAACAATACAAGTTCAAGGTAATCAGCGTATTGAAGCCAACACCATTGCCTCTTATCTCTTATTTGCGCGCGGCGACCGTTATAGTGATGAACGCATTGATGTGTCGGTCAAGACACTTTACGCAACGGGGCTTTTTGCCGATGTTTCGATTGAACCCAGAGATGGAAATGTTCTAATTCGCGTAATTGAAAACCCGATTATAAACCGGGTCATTCTTGAAGGTAATAAAGCTTTGAAATCCGACAAGATCACGGATGAACTTGAAGCGGAACCGCGGGCTATTTTTACGCGCTCGAATATCCAAGCGGACGTACAGCGTATAATCGAGCTATACAGGCAATCGGGCCGTTTTGCTGCGACTGTAACGCCTAAGGTCGTGCAGCGGGCCCAAAATCGGGTGGATTTGATTTTTGAGATTGCAGAAGGCCCTGTGACAGGCATTAAGCGGATTAACTTCATTGGCAATAAAGAGTTTTCGGACCGGCAGTTGCGAAAAGAAATCGTAACCGAGGAGTCGATTTGGTATAAGTTCTTCTCTTCCAATGATAATTATGATCCGGGTCGTCTGGAGTTCGACCGGGAGCAAATCAGGGAGTTTTATACGGATCGCGGGTTTGCGGATTTCCGTGTTATATCAGCCGTTGCCGAGCTTACGCCCGATCAGGAAGATTTCTACATTACCTTCACAGTGGATGAAGGTGAGGAATATACATGGGGCGAGATCGACGTCAAAACAGAACTTGAAACGCTCGACGAAGACCTTTTACTACAACTTGTACCCATTACGAGTGGCGAGATTTACAAAGCGAGTATTGTCGAAACGGCTATTGATAGTTTGACATTTGCCTCAGGAACTGCGGGTTTTGCTTTTGTGGATATTCAACCGAGTATTCGCCGTAATCGCGAAACGAAAACCGTCGATTTGACATTTAATATGGTCGAAGGTCCACGTGTTTATATTGAGCGCATTGATATTGTAGGTAATACCCAGACGCTCGATCATGTCATTAGACGTGAATTGGAACTGGTTGAGGGCGACGCCTTTAACCGTATTTTGCTAGATCGTTCTCGTAACAATGTTAGACGGCTTCGTTTCTTTGAAGATGTTGAGATCACTGAGACGCAAGGTTCAACGCCTGACCGAGCTAATGTCGAGGTTAAGGTGACCGAGCAGCCCACAGGGGAGCTCTCCTTTTCGGCTGGTTTTTCTTCTGCCGATGCGTTCCTTGTTGATTTATCGATAACCCAGAGGAACTTACGTGGACGCGGGCAACTCCTGAGGTTTGTTGTAAGGGCGAGTTCTAACAGACGGGAAGTTGATCTGCGCTTTACAGAGCCTCGCTTTTTGGGACGAAACCTCGCGGCGGGTATCGAACTTTTTGACGTAACTTTGGACTTTATTGAAGAAGCCGGATTTAGACAATCGCGCCGGGGCGGGCAGGTCTCATTTGGTTTCCCATTAACTGAGAACACCTCTCTTTCAGCGCGCTATTCTCTTAGAACAGAAGATATTGAAGTCCCCAGTCTGGATTGCGCCGCTATTTTGTCTAACCCGATCCAATCCTCTTCGAACAGTTTGTGTTTGCAGGAAGGTGGGCGGTTATCGTCTATCCTTGGATATACCTTTGTTTGGGATAAACGAAATGATCCCATTACGCCAACGGGAGGTTTTGATTTTAGGCTAAGTCAGGACGTAGCGGGTATTGGCGGCGATGTAAGATATTTACGTACGGATGTTCGGGCGAATTTTTATAAAGGCATAATCGGCCCGGTCGTGGGTTCACTTAATCTGTCCGGTGGTTATATTCAGGGCTGGGGCGGTGAATCTGTTCAGATTAACGATCGTTTCTTTAAGGGAAATAACGAATTTCGGGGCTTTGATACGGCGGGTGTAGGACCGCGTGTTCTCGTCACCAATGAACTCACTGGCGAAGTGCAGCGCGGGAATGCTTTGGGTGGTAATCTGTTTGCCCTAGCTGTTGCTGAGGTGAGTTTTCCAGTTGGCATACCAAATTTATCCGCTAGTTTGTTCGCAGAGGCTGGAACAGTCGGGTTATTGGATGAAGAATTTCAGTTTGAAACGAGTGATGGAGGATTTACAACGGCTGTTGTCGACGATCTTTTCATTCGATCAACGGTTGGTGCCAGTGTATATTGGGACTCGCCGTTCGGGCCGATCCGGTTCGACTTTACCAAGCCCATTAATGAGTTCGATGTGGATGATAGAAAGTCTTTCCAATTTACGACATCGACCAGATTTAATTAAATCAAGGTATTTTCAATATGTTTAAAACCAAGTTTTTAAAGAGCTTATTTATTGCGGGTGTAGCGAGCTTAGCTCTCGGAGCCACCGCTATGGCTCAAAGCACTATTTTAACGATTGACCAAGCGCGTGTTATGCGTGACTCTGAAGTTGGAAAGCATATTTTGCGCCAGATGGAGTCTATCGCGAAATCCATGGACTCCGAATTGCAGGCATCTTCATCGCCCATAACATCAGAGCGCGACCGTCTTGTAAATGAACTTAAAAGTCTAGATGCTGATGCTGTTAAATCCAGACCAGATATACAAAAGCGCGTGCAAGACCTTGCCGTTAAAGGGCAAAAGCAACAGGTTGAAGCCAAGTATAAGCAAGCCGAACTTCAAATTACGAAGCAAAAGGCTGTTAAAAAGGTCAATGACCAGCTTGCCCAAATACTGGAAAAGATTGTAGCGGAACGTAAGGCTGATATTATTCTTGACCGGTCATTGGTTATTTATGGCGGCAAGACGTCGGACGTAACAGACACGGCTATTTCACGCTTAAATTCGCAAATGCGGACGGTATCTGTCGTCAGAGAGCGTCTTCCGCGCAAAGCGGCACCGAAGTAAGATACGGCCCTTCATGCACCGTTTTCGTGCGCATGAAGTTAAGAAAGCCAGCGTAGAAAAGGCCCGCTTTGAACAGGGCCGTGTCGCGCTGGTAACGATTGAAAAGATTAGGGGAGCATTGTGACAACGCAGGTAGATTCCCGCTTCTTTGTCGCAAATGGTCCTTTTTCACTTATTGATCTTATTTCCGGACTTAAAGTCGAATTGCCGGACCCGTCCTTTTACGACACGGAGATAAGTTCGGCTGCAAGACTTGAAGTCTCGCTGCCGGGAGACGTCACATTTTTTGAGAGCCGTAAAAATACGGTAGCCCTAGAAAAGTCGAAAGCTACAGCCTGCTTTGTTTCTGAAAAGAATAGCGCATTGGTCGGCGAGCGCGGTATTGTGCCGATTATTTCCGACTATCCACGTGCCCATTTTGCTCGTGCGCTCCAGCGTTTGTTTAAATCTCGAAATGACAATGGGCCCAAAACACCGGTTACGCAGGCTTTGGTGAAAGCGTATAAGGGCGATATAGACGAAACCGTTATTTTGGGTGAGAATGTTAGCCTTGGCGAAGGCGTAAAAATCGGACCTTATACCGTCATTGGCGCAGGCGTAAAGATTGCGGGTGGCACCCATATCGGCGCCCATGCGGTTCTATCTCATTGTTATATTGGCCAGGGGTGCAAGATTAAATCCGGCGCGGTGATCGGGGAGGCAGGCTTTGGTGTAGCGCGTGATGAGGCCGGAGTACTGGATATGCTTCATATTGGACGCGTGCTTGTTGAAGAAAGTGTATCTATTGGTAGTCAAACGTGTATTGATCGAGGGCTGTTAGGCGATACATACATAGGTATGGATACCAAAATAGATAATTTCGTTCAAATTGCGCATAATGTTACAATTGGCCCGCGATGTATGATTGCGGGACATGTTGGCATTTCCGGGAGCTGCAAGGTTGGTGCAGATGTAATGATGGGAGGCAATGTGGGGCTTGCTGATCATATTGAAGTTGGCGACGGCGCCAGATTAGCCGCTAGAGCCGGGGTCATGCATAATATACCTGCGGGGGAAACATGGTCCGGTATTCCGGCACAGCCCATACGGGACCATATGCGTATGGTCAGTGCTTTGCGCAAATTAGGCGGTAAGTCAGCAAAGACGAAAAAGACATAACGTGACCAAACTTCAGATAAAGCCCCAAATCGTCTCTACAACCCTAATGGATGTTCTACCTTTAGAGCGGGAGGATATTAAAGCCTATCTCCCCCATAGAGAGCCCATATTATTTATAGATAAAGTCACGGCCTTGGGAGAAAGGCATATTTGCGCCCGATCAGAAGTCAGGGCGGATTCGGTTTTCTTTAAGGGACATTTCCCGAACTTGCCCATAATGCCCGGGGTTTTGATTATCGAAACCATTGCCCAGGCGGGCGCGCTTTTAGTGTCTCTAACGCAAGGGCTTGATCCCGAAAAATTCATCGCCTTTTCGGGCGTCGAGAGCGCCAAGTTCAAAAAGCCCGTATTCCCCGGTGCGATTTTAACCCTAGATGTAGAGATCGAGAAGATACGCCGACCACTGTATAAATTTACAGGACGTGCCAGCGTAGAAAGTGAAGTTGTTGCGAGCTTAAAATTTTCTGCCGCCGAAATGGATTTCCAACGAGACGGAAAATGAGTGTAGATATACATCCGTCATCTTTTGTTGATCCCAAAGCAAAATTGGGGGACGGAGTGAAGATCGGGCCATTATGTATTATAGGTTCCGAGGTGACTTTAGGCGATAATGTTGAACTTGTGTCACAGGTTAATCTGGCAGGACGTACTTATATAGGTGAAGGCTGCAAATTATATCCCTTTGTGTCAATGGGCCATCCCCCACAAGATTTTAAACATAAGGGCGGGGACGTCAGTATTCGCATTGGCAAGCGCAATGTCTTTCGAGAATTAGTCAATATCCACCCGGGAACAGATGCCGGTAAACCAGAGACGATAATAGGGGATGATTGTTATTTTATGGTTGGCTCCCATCTCGCCCATGAAGGGCATGTTGGTAATCATGTCGTCGTATCAAATGGGGCGCAAATTGGTGGGTGTGTGACAATTGGTGATAATGCGATATTAGGAGGGTTGTGCGCTATCCATCAATATACGCGTATCGGAGCACATGCCTTTATTGGCGGAATGGCCACTGTAACAAGCGATGTTATTCCTTACGGTTCTGTTGTTGGTAATACGGCGCGCTTGGCTGGGATAAATATTATTGGTCTTAAGCGCCGCGGGTTTAAACGAAGCGATATACGGGATTTACGCTCTGCCTATAGATTGCTTTTTGCCCAAGAGGGGACATTTATGGAAAGACTAAAGGATACGTCCGAAATTTATAAAAACCAGCCCCTTGTTATGGAAATGGTCGGGTTTATTAAAGCGCAGGAAAAGCGCCCTATCTGCATGCCACTCAACGGAGCTTAAAATGAAAATCGGGTTGATCGCGGGTAGAGGTGCGCTTCCCAAACATGTTATTATAGGTGCGCAAAAGGCTAAAATTGATATCGACATTGCGGGGATTTCGGGATTTGCAGAAACGGATAGCTTTGAAGATATTGGCGCCTTAGCTCCACCAGAATTTTTTGGCTTGGCGGAGTTCGGAAAAATTACCAAATTTTTCAAATCCAGAGACTGTAGTCATATATGTTTTGCAGGATATGTTGATCGACCAAACTTTCTAAGTCTAAAGCCTGACTTGAAGGGGCTTAGGCGTTTGCCGGGGGCTATCAAAGCCGCTCAAGACGGAGATAATGCTCTCTTATCCTATGTGCTGAAAATCTTTGAGGATGAAGGATTTGAAATTATATCTCCACAAGATATATGCGCTCATTTGCTATTGCGCGAAGGCCATTTGGGAAAAGTAAAAATGACCAAGGCGCATTTGGAGGATGCCCAGAAAGCCTGCCGGACCGCGCAAGAAATTGGTAAAATGGATATAGGGCAGGCGGCAATTGTCTGCCGAGGCGTTGTTCTGGCGGTTGAGGCCCAAGAAGGCACAGATAAAATGCTCTCCCGCATTACGGAACTGCCTGAAAACCTACGCGGACTTGATGAGAATAGCCCCTCTGCACGGGCCGGAGTTCTGGCCAAAATGGTAAAACCCGGTCAGGAGCGCCGTGTAGACCTTCCCGTTATCGGTCTCGAAACCGTTAAGCGCGCAGCTCAAGCCGGTCTGGCAGGTATTGTAGCGGAAGGTGGGGGCGCTTTGGTTTTAAACGAAACTGAACTGGTGGAATTAGCGGATGAAGCCGGTCTCTTTATAGCCGGTTTGCCCGCTTCTAAAATCTCGTAAGTACAATGGCTTCGGTTTTCATACTCGCCGTTGAAAACTCTGCTGACCATTTGGGGGCTGGTCTGATCAACGGTCTTCGAGAACAGGATGCTGATATACATATATCCGGGATAGGCGGTGCGGCCATGGCAGCCTTAGGTGTTTCAGGCCATATAGACCTTTCAGATTTAGCTGTATTGGGTTTTGTAGAGGCCGTAGGTGTTTACGCGACCGTGCTTGAGCGCGTTAAACAGATTGCCGCATTAATTATGACTACGAAACCCGATTGTGTTGTGTTGATTGACGGTTGGGGTTTCATGATACGGGTTGCGAAGGCTTTAAAAAAGGCTGGCTATCAGGGTGCGATTATAAAATATGTTGCCCCTCAGGTATGGGCTATGCGCGAGGGACGGGCGAAAATCCTCGCAAAATATGTCGACGCCTTGTTGAGTTTGCACAGCTTCGATGCTCCATATTTCGAAAAACATGGCTTACCAACATATTACATTGGAAATCCGGTTTTTGAGGACAGTTTTGAAAAGGGTGATGCTGTCCGGTTGCGCCAGGAGTTCGATATAAATCCTGACACGAAGATTATAGCCGTGCTTTTTGGCAGTCGATTGTCAGAAATTCAAACGTTAGCGAAGCCCTTTGCAGATACTATAGACATGATAAAGACGGCTTATCCTGATGTTTGTTTTATCAGTCCAGTCTCTGATCCCATTTCAACGGATGTGAAAGCGGCTGCGGGGCAATATCCGCGTTTGCAGAACATCATTTTATTGCCCGAAAAACGCAAATGGGATGTCTTTGCAAGTGCATACGCAGCCTTGTCATGCTCCGGCACTGTGACAAGCCAATTAGCGTATATGGGCGTGCCAACAGTGGTGGCCTACAGGCTTAACCCTTTGACATATGTCGTCGCCAAGCGCCTATATAAACCGGATTATATTTCTATCGTGAACATAGCTGCGAAGTCGGCTTTAATGCCTGAATATGTTCAGGCTGATTGTAATGGCAAGACCTTGTCCCAAGCTGTATTGGACTATCTTGATGATCCGGCCAAACATGCAAAAGCCCGCAAGGCGTTGCGGGCTCAAACACAGATTATGAAAGGCGAAGGCGGGTTAAGCTACAGTCGCGCCGCCAAGGCCGTTTTATCTTTTCTTCATCGGCACGAAATCACGCAGGGGCGCGCCTGAATAAAGCTGGCGCGGCCGTCCAATTCTCTGGCTTGGATCTTCGAGCATTTCATTCCATTGCGAAATCCAGCCAACTGTCCGGGCTAAGGCGAAAAGAACGGTAAACATGGATGTTGGAAAACCGAGCGCACTTAGAACAATGCCGGAATAAAAATCAACATTCGGATAGAGCTTTTTGGAAATGAAATACTCATCCTCAAGCGCTATTTTTTCTAATTCTTTCGCCACGTCCAGAATTGGATTTTTCAGATCGAGTTCCTCGAGAACTTCATGCGCAACTTTTTGCATCACTCTTGAGCGTGGATCGAAATTTTTATAAACCCGATGTCCAAAGCCCATAAGACGGAACGGATCAGATTTATCTTTTGCGCGTGCGATAAATTCCGGAATACGGTCTACCGAACCAATCTCGCGGAGCATATTCAAGCAAGCTTCATTCGCGCCGCCGTGGCTAGGACCCCACAGACAGGCAACACCCGCAGCAATACACGCATAGGGGTTGGCGCCCGATGACCCGGCAAGTCTTACGGTCGATGTTGAGGCATTTTGCTCATGGTCTGCGTGCAGGATAAATATCTTATCCATAGCCTTTTCAATGGTCGGGCTAATTTTATATTTCTCGGCGGGAACGCTAAAACACATATTCAAAAAGTTTCCGGCATAGGAAAGACTATTGTCTGGATAGACATGCGGTTGTCCGATGGAATATTTGTAGGCGCGTGCGGCCAAGGTTGGCATTTTTGAAATCAAGCGCGCAATGGCAATATCCCGGGCTTCGTCTTCAGTTGTATGCGCATCATCATGGTAGAACCCAGAGAGCGCGCCAACGGTTCCGCATAGCATAGCCATAGGGTGAGCATCGCGTCGATAGCCGTGGAAAAAGCTCTCTATCTGATCATGCAACATCGTGTGGTTGGTGATTGTCGTTGTGAACTGTTTGCTTTGCTTGGCATTTGGTAAATCGCCATTGATCAAGAGATAGGCAACTTCCAGAAAAGTTGATTGCTCGGCTAATTGCTCAATTGGGTAGCCTCGGTAAAGTAATTGGCCCTTGCCGCCATCAATATAAGTAATTTGGGACTCAGTTGAACATGTCGATGTGTAGCCCGGGTCAAATGTAAAATGCCCAGACTGTTTATACAAAGCCCGCACATCAATTCCCGGAGCCCCAATAGAGCCTTCATAAATGGGTAAGTCATAGCTGTCAGAGCCAATCGTTATTTTTGCTGTTCCCGTATTTTTAATTTTGTTTTTCATCATAGTTAATCCTCATGTCTCTCGTTAGGCAGGTAAAACATCCTTTAGTCTTGCCAGAGTTTCGTCTTTTCCGAGCAAAGTCAGAACCCAAGACAAATCCGGGGAGGGCGCGCCGCCAGTCAATGCTGCTCTTACAGGTTGACCTATTTTTCCGAAGCCAATTTCATTCTCAGCGACGTAATGACTAAGGATGGCTTGTATATTATCTGCCGTCCAGAGGCTATCTTCTAAACCTTCGAGACGAAAAATCAATGCAGAGATATGGCTGATGGCATCATTTTTTAGTGATTTCTTTGCTTTCCCCGTAATTGTTATAGGCCGCTTTAACATAAGATAACGGGATTGCTCAGCCAATTCGGTTAAATTTTTCGATCGCGGCTTAAGTGTAGGGAGCGCGGCGTTAATTTTATTTTTTATCTCAGGGCTTATGGGCCCCTCATTGATGGTTTCTAGGAAGGGAATAGCGACTTCCAATAAGACAGTATCATCTGCAACTTGGATATGTTGGCTGTTTATATAGTCCATTTTGTCGAAATCCAGTCGCGCGGGAGAGGCGTTCAGGCCTTTCAGACTAAAGGCGTCTATAGCGTCCTCTGCGAAAAAGATTTCCTTATCCCCATCGGCCCAGCCCAGTTTTAACAGATAATTTCGTAAACCTTCGGGAAGATATCCCATGTCGCGATAGGCCTCTATCCCGAGGGCACCGTGACGTTTGGACAGTTTTTTCCCGTCAGGGCCATGGATCAGCGGAATATGGGTAAAATTGGGTGCCTTCCAGCCCATTGCCGCGTAGATAAGTGTTTGACGACCCGCATTGATCAGGTGGTCATCGCCGCGAATAACATGTGTGATTTCCATGTCATGATCGTCGACAATAACGGCCAGCATATAAGTGGGTGTGCCGTCCGCCCTTAAGAGCACAAGATCATCAAAATTTTCATTTTGCCATGTAATTTCACCTTGTAAGAGATCATTAATCGTTGTGCTGCCATCTGGGACGCGAAAGCGGATAGTATAGGGGCGGTCTTTAGGGTCTGCCAGATCACGATAGGGGCTTCTAAAGGCATGGCCTTCAGAGCGGGCTTTTTCGCGCAAGCTCTCCAATTCCTCAGGCGTGCAATAACATTTATAAGCCGCACCCGACTCAAGTAAAGCATGAGCGGCCTCTATATGCCTGTTTACGTTTTGGCTTTGATAAACAATATCGCCGTCATGGTTCAGGCCTAGCCATTCTAATCCGTCCAAAATGGCCTGCGTTGCTTCCGGGGTTGATCTCGCCCGGTCCGTATCCTCAATACGCAGTTTAAAAAGTCCGTTTTTATTGCGAGAATATAACCAGTTAAATAAGGCCGTCCGCGCTCCGCCAATATGCAAAAACCCTGTCGGGGAAGGGGCGAAACGCGTAATTATTTTTTCTGTCGTCATTTAAGCAAACTCATCCTACTATGGAGGTTATAAATGGGCCAAAGGGTTGGGCTTCTATCTCACATGGAAGATAAAATTCATAGAGCAAAGGATAAAAAAGTCCTATCCGGATCGCCGCAAGAATACGGGGACAGCTCTTTTTATGATGGCCGGTTGCGTCCACCTCAAACATCTATGAAATCGCATTTTGTCGAGAGCCTAAAACGGGAATCGCGACCTGTATCCTTTCTGACTTTTGATTGGGCCATTATCAGTTTCGCGATTGGTATAGCCGTTTACTTTTTTCTGCCGTTTGAGCCAAAATTAATATCTTTGCTGGTGCCGATAATTTTTGTTTTCATGATTTGGTTGGGGCTAAGCATTGCGGTTAAGCGCGGCAGCCAAATTAAAAATATCGACCAGTTTTTGCTCATTTCTCTGATGCTGTTATGCGTGTGTCTCGGGGCTTTTCGGGCCGCTCACCATACAAAAATACAGGCAACACCCTTTTTGCCTGAAGCCCGCTCCGCCTATAGTCTAACGGGCTGGGTAGAAGGCGTTGAGACATCGGGGCGAGGGTTTCGTTGGCGCCTACGTATAAGCGAGATAGAAAACCGTTTTGGGGACCCGGTCTTTCCGGGTCCCAAGCGCGTCAGGGTGCGGGCAAATATTGGGGATATCAAAATCGGGCAAGCCGTTAGGTTAAAGGCTCTCATGACGGCTCCGCCAGGGCCGGTAATGCCCGGCGGGTATGACCCGGCGAGGCGGGCCTATTTTCAGGGTATAGGCGGTTATGGTTTTGCAATTTCCGATCCTGAGATTATATCTGCGGGACCATTAAACTTTGACGAAAAAATCGCGCGCACTATCGCCCAGTTTCGATACGGCCTAGCGGACCGTGTTTTGACAAAAGCGCCAGAAAAAACCGCAGGATTGCAAACCGCACTCCTAACGGGTGTACGCAGCTATATCCCGCCCGAGCAAACCACGGCCTTAAGAGATACAGGTCTGGCGCATGTTTTAGCCATTTCGGGCTTACATATGGGCTTGCTTTCAGGGGGAGGGTATTTTCTCTTGGCCTTTATACTCGCGCTCATTTCGCCGCTCTCTCGGCGATATGACGTGCGTAAATTTGCGTCATGTTTCGGCATGATGCTCGCCACGATTTACCTGATTATATCGGGCGCCGGTGTGTCAACGCAGCGGGCTTATATCATGGCCATGATTGTTTTTCTGGCCGTGATTATGGACCGACGTGCGTTTTCCATGCGTTCCGTATCTGTTGCGGCTTTAATCACATTGGTTTTGCATCCGGAGGGACTTATTTCAGCGGGTTTTCAAATGTCATTTTCTGCGGCTGCCGCGCTCGTCGCCTTTTACAGGTTTTGGCAAAATTTTAAGCCCCCGCCCAATCCGCGTGATTTTAATGCCAATATTTTTGCAAGGCTGGGCCGCAATATCAAAAGAAATCTCGGAGCCGTTACGACAACGAGTTTTATCGCTGGTGGTGCAACAGGCGGGTTTGCGATGCTGCATTTTAACCGCATAGCCAATTACGGCATGATTGGAAATGTAATCGCTATGCCGGTTTTTTCTGCTTTGGTTATGCCAGCAGCTTTGATGGTGTTTTTACTTATGCCGTTTGGATGGGAAGGGCCAGCCCTTAAAGTAATGGGGCTTAGTCTGGATTTTATACTCTATACCGCCAATGCGGTGGCTGACCTGAAGGGATCTGTCAGCCATATCAGATCGGCGCCGGGCTTTGTTATTGGCCTTTACGGCTTAGGCTTTGCGGGTTTGTGCATAGGCGCAATACGCATGAAAGCGGTCAGTCTGGGTGTGTTGTCTGTGTGTATGCTGATATGGGCACTGGCCCCGCAGCCAGATGTCCGCATTTCTGATACGGGTCAGGTTGCGTTTTGGGATAAGCCAACAGATACGCTATTTGTGGGCCGTGTTCGCACAGACCGTTTCGGGCGTGAACAATTTATGCAACGCGCGGGAAAGGCCGATGCCCAGACCCGAACCTATGTCGATACGCGCGCGCTATGTGATAGTCTGGCATGCCGTTTCGAGCTTAAGGGAAAGACGATTAGCGTCGTCTCACAGCCGGATGTCTTGGAAGAAGAATGTGCTAATTCTGATCTGGTCGTGTTAACGACACGCCGTGCCGGACCGCGGTTAAGAAGGCTTTGCGCGGCGAAGCTGCGGGATGGTCGTGATTTTCTCGAGACGGGGGCGGCGGATATCTATATTTCACAAAACCGGCAGGACGATCTGGATATCCGGATTGCTGTATCGAATACACCAGCCCGACAAGCGAGGCCTTGGGCAAGGGGCTGGGCCGAGCATGAGAGAAAAAATAGGGCGCAGCCGTTACGCCGTCATCAATGATATTTGCGAATAAGGCCGACAAGTATGCCTTGTACTTCTACACGGTCAGGGCCAAATGTGCGTGTCGGGAAATCAGGATTTTCTGCAATAAGTTCAATGCCTTGCGGGGTTTTGTAAAGGCGCTTTAGGGTTGCTTCTTCCTGATCAACAAGGGCGACAACAATCTGGTTATTGCGCGCCGTATTCGCCTTTTTGATAATAACCACGTCTCCGTCCAATATGCCGGCACCTGTCATGGACTCGCCTTCAATTTCCAGAGCGTAATGCTCGGGGGACATCATATTGGGCGGCACAGAAATCATATTATAGCTGTCTTCAAGTGCTAATATGGGATTACCCGCTGCTATCTTGCCGACAAAGGGAATTTCAAAGGCGTCATTTGCTGCGTGCGGTGCGCCGCCTTGATTTAAACTATTGCCATTCGCCGCGGCTGCGGGGCTTTCTGTCGGACGTTTCAAGACTTCAAGCGCGCGCGCCTTATTGGGCAGGCGGCGAATAAAGCCGCGTTCTTCCAAGGCGGTAATGAGGCGGTGAATACCAGACTTGCTCGCCAGACCCAGAGCATCCTTCATTTCGTCGTAAGAGGGGGGTACGCCCGTGGCTTTAATCTTACCATCAATGAGCAAAAGAAGGTCTTTTTGTTTTTGCGTCAACATGGGTCAGCCTCTCTACGAATCAAATGAACAAAATGGCAACATATAGCTTTGTTCTATAGATGTTCTGCGCTATGTCAAGGGGACTTATATACATAACTAGACAGATTGTGAGATATACTGATCTATAAAGGTGCCCTTATAACATTATGTCATGTTGTTTCGTTCTGGACTTGTGGAGAGGGCAACTCCATCGAGAGCGCTTTTTGTCAGGTGCGCATTAAAACAGGTTTCTCTAGTTTCTCTGTCAATGTCGAGATATTCGATTTTGCCAAAAATAGCCATAATATCTTGACCGTCGATTATCCCAGATTGATAGTTATGCCATTCAATGTCGACTGGTTTGATAATATCAAAAGTGATGAATCTTTCCCCTTGTGGGGGAATAGAGCCCATGCTTGCAGTTTTCACATTCTTAAAATCGTTAATAGGCTTCCACTGCGCAGTTTCGGCTTCTTGTATATCCCAACAATAGACAACATTAACAGAATTAGCAGGAGTCTGGCCGAAGTTTTTCATAGAGATGATTACAGATATCGGTTTGTTAGATGGTCTATCAATCGGCTTTGGACGAGCCATTCCTTGGTCAACCATTTTAGATTCCGTTGTTACATTAACTATCCCGATGTAAGCTCTAAGTTGGTCAGTGCCAATTTTGCGGGTGACCTTAACCGCATCACTGCCAGCCCTCCAAGCCATGCCAGCAAAAAATGTGGCAACAGAAACGAATACAAGGCCTATAATAGCTATAGAGTTTTGCTTTTTGACAAGTCGGTTAACTTCTTCCGCAGCGTCAGCCATACGCTCTTGAACCGCCAAGTCCTCAGCACTAAAATCTCTGACGGGGTTTTCAGTTTCTACATTATCCTGATTGTCCTTTGGGGTGGCGTGAGCTATTTCTTTGCTCTCAGCAGCCGTCTCCGCTGGCAACGTGGAATTGGATGGAGCCGCCTCGGACTGTGCATGACAATCTTCTTGTCCCAAACCTGATAAAATAAAGAAAGATGTAAGTACGAATCTTAGCATATTGTGCTTATAGCACGTTTTACTGAGAAATTAGACGCACCAGTTCGTCCCCTAAACCAAACCCCGCACAGCGCCCTCAACATCCTCTTGGCGCATCAGGCTTTCGCCGATCAGGAAGCCTTGCGCGCCTTGCGTGGTGAGGGTTTCGATATGGTCGCGGGTGAAAATACCGCTCTCGGCGATCAGGGTAGCGTTCCGCGGGACAAGCGGTGCGAGCTTGGCAAATGTCTCAAGGCTCGTATCAAATGTACGCAGGTCGCGATTATTAATTCCGATCAGTGTCCCGCCGAGCTTTAGGGCGCGCTCCAGCTCACCGCGCGTATGCGTCTCAATCAGGACGTCAAGGCCTAAGGCGCCTGCCTCATCAAACAGGGCTTTGGCGGTGTTATCCGTGAGCAGACCCATAATTATCAGCACGCAATCTGCGCCCATAGCGGCGCTCTCAGTAATTTGTATCGGGTCGAGCATGAAGTCTTTGCGTAGGAGCGGCAGGGATGTTGTCTCGCGCACCTGTTTGAATATGGCTGGGCTACCTTGAAAGCCCGGCCCGTCGGTCAGAACTGACATACAGGCCGCCCCGCCCGTTTCATAGGCTTTGGCGATAGCGGCGGGATTGAAGTCTTTGCGTATGATGCCTTTGGACGGGCTGGCTTTCTTGATTTCGCATATCAAGGCGGGTCGGGTTTGCGCGGACTTAAGCAGGGCGGCTTCAAAGCCGCGTGGTTTGGGCAGGCTTGCGGCTTTACGGCGTAGGGCCTTGATCGTGGTTTCGGCTTTCAAGGCCTCGACCTCACCGACTTTATAAGCCGCTATTTTCTTGAGTACATCAGGCGCGTCCATGAGAGTGCTAACCATTTGAGACCTCAATCAGCTTATCCAGCGCCGTCCGGGCTTTGCCGCTATCTATCGAGGCGAGGGCCATATCTATACCGTCGGCTATCGTCTTTGCTTTATCGCCAATCATCAGAGCAGCTCCGACGTTTAGGCTGACGATATGACGGTAGTCACTATGCTGGCCCGCCAGTAGCTCGCTAAGTGCCAGTGCGTTCTGGGCGGGATGACCGCCGCGCAGGCTTTCTATGGTGGTCAGGGGCAGGCCGTAGCTTTCAGGCGAGAGGGTGAATTCTGTGACGTTCCCGTCAATGACCTCGCTGACTTTTGTCGGGCCTGTCGTGGTGATTTCGTCAAGCCCGTCAGAGCCGTGAACAACCCAGACATGCTCCATGCCCAATCCTGCAAAGGCATCCGCCATAAGGTGTCGCCAATCATCATTATTGACGCCGACAAGCATACGCTTTGTGCTGGCGGGATTGCTCATAGGGCCGAGCAGATTAAATAAAGTCCGTTTTCCAATGGCTTTGCGGGCGGGGCCGACATGGCGCATGGCAGGATGATGGTTAGGCGCAAAGAGAAAGCCAATGCCGGCCTTATCGACGCATTCGGCGGCCTTCTCGGGAGAGATGGCGAGATTGACCCCGAGCTCGGATAATGTGTCTGCCGTACCCGTAAGGCTACTGGCCGCGCGGTTGCCGTGTTTTGCCACGCGCAAGCCTGCGCCAGCACAGACGAAGGCCGTCGCAGTTGAAATGGACAATGTGTGCAAGCCTGTTCCGCCCGTGCCGACAATATCGACGGCACCCGCAATGGGGGCTGGCGTCATGTTCTCGCGCATGATCTCAACGCCGATACGGACATGTTCAGAGTTCAGGCCTTGCGTGTTTAGATCAGTGAGGAATGTCTGGATGTCATCATCAGAGCGCTCTCCGCGCAATATTGCGCGTAAGGTTTCGGCAAACTCCGTCATTAACCGCGTGCCTTGGTTTTAATACCGGCCAGATCGAGAAAGGCCTTGATGAGGGCATGGCCATTTTCAGAGGCGATAGATTCCGGGTGGAATTGCAGGCCGTGTATGGGGCGCGTTTTGTGCCTCAGGCTCATAATCTCGCCGTCATCCACCCAAGCATTGACGACAAGGTTACCTGGCAGGCTTTCGCGCTCGACAGATAGGCTATGGTAGCGCGTGGCTTTAAAGGGGCTATCCAAACCTTTAAACAGGCCTGTCCCGTCATGATGGATGTCAGAAATTTTTCCGTGCATGATCTCTTTGGCGCGGATGACTTTGCCGCCAAAGGCCTGACCGATAGATTGTTGGCCCAGACATATGCCGAGTATGGGCAGATCTTCAGGGGCCTGCTTAATCAGATCAAGGCAAATGCCAGCTTCATTAGGGGTGCAAGGGCCGGGGGAGAGCAGCACGGCTTTCGCCCCAAGGCTTAGGGCCTGTCCCGCGCCCATATCATCATTGCGGATGACTTTCGTGTCGGCCCCTAATTCTTGGGCGTAATGCACAAGATTATAGGTAAAACTGTCATAATTATCGATTACGAGTAGCATGCTAGTTCCGATCAAATTTCACAGAGTGTTCGGCTGCGCGGAAAAGGGCGGCGGCTTTGTGCAAGGTTTCTTCATATTCCAGCTTGGGCACAGAATCCATAACAATACCTGCGCCTGCGCGGACATGGAGCGTGCCGTCTTTGACAATGCCTGTGCGCAGGGCGATGGCCGTGTCCATATCCCCGTTCGAGGATATATAGCCCACTGCACCTGCATATATGCCGCGCTTTTCCTCTTCCAGCTCGTCAATAATCTCCATAGCGCGCACTTTCGGGGCGCCAGAAACCGTACCTGCTGGAAAGCCAGCAAAAAGGGCTGAAAGCGCGTCATGGCCGTCCAAAATTTCGCCCTCGACATTGGAAACGATATGCATGACATGGCTATAGCGCTCAACGTTGAAACGTTCGGTGACGTTTACTGTGCCAGCCTTCGATACTCGCCCGACATCATTACGGCCGAGGTCCAGTAGCATGAGATGTTCTGCGCATTCTTTAGGGTCAGCCAATAGGTCTTCTTCGTGCTGTAAGTCCTGCGCAGCTGTTTTCCCTCTTGGACGTGTGCCAGCTATCGGACGTATGGTAACAATTCCGTTGCGTAGCCTCACCAGAATTTCCGGGCTAGAGCCTATAATATGGTGATCATCGAAATTAAGAAAATATAAAAAGGGCGAGGGATTCATGCGCCTTAAGGACCGATAAAGCGCAAAGGGGCTGGCGGGCAAGGGTGCGCTGAGGCGTTGCCCGATGACTACTTGAAAAACATCGCCTGAGAGTATGTAATCTTTGGCTTTTTTGACGCGGGCTGAAAAGGCTTTTAATGTCGTACCATGCCGAGGTGTGATTTTTGGCACGGGAATGTTTTGGGCTATTTTCGTCTGGCCTACCGTCACGTTCAACGCGTCAATAACCCCCTCGACTTGCTTGGAGGATTGTTCATATGAACCACCTGCATATACGGGAGAGGCGATTATGATTTCTTGGGATACGGCATCAAATATGCAAATGATTTTCGGGCGTACCATTATCGCGTCCGGCGTTCCGATAGGGTCAGACATTTGTGCCGGTAGCGTTTCTATCTGGCGGATCATATCATAGCTAAGATAACCAAATAGACCGGCCCCCATAGGCGGTATATGCTCGGGTAAGTCAAAGGCGGTTTCGGCTTGGAGGCCCCTTAGGTTATCCAGCGGTGCGCCCGTTTGTGATTTGAAGGCGCTTCCATTGCGCGAAATTTCGCTCCGGTCGCCAAAAGTGCGCCAAATCACATCGGGGTCAAACCCGAGAAATGAGTAGCGGCCTCGTTGCTCCCCGCCTTGAACAGATTCAAACAAAAACGCATAGGGTTTGCCTAGCGCAATCTTCATATAGGCGGAGACTGGCGTATCGAGATCATTGATAATCCGCGCATAGACCAATTGCGGCTTACCTTTTTCCTTTAGGCGCTCGAAATCGGCTTTGGACGGTTGAATATCTATTGTTGTCATTGTTTAGTTAGATGCCAGGCACCTTTTTTAGAGGTTAGGGAGTTGTAATGCCCAAAACCCGTTTCACATTCTCGGGATATTCGCGCACCGCATTTTCCTTTATTATAGCGCTCTGATAGGCCGCTTGAATATCGGATGATAGAGCGTTTGTGGCTTGGGCCTGAACCGTGTCGGCAAATTGTCCTGCTAAGGCATCATTGTTAGAAATAATTTCGTTTAAGACAGCTATCTGACGCGTTAGAGGGGTTACACCTTCCCCGCGTTCAATATCGCCTTGACTAGCATTGAATAGGTTCTGGCTTAGTCCCAGACCGATTGTTTCACTGCGCGCGCTTCGTACGATAATTGCTTCATCAATCTCGGCCCCGTTCTCGACGGATTTTGCGATGTCATCCAGTGTTTCACCAGCCTTTGCTCTATTGGCCAAATCGACCATGAGAGTCCCCAATGCCTTATCTATTTCCTTGGTCTTCCAAGCGGCTATGGCCTCAGATTTAACCTCTTCAAACTCTTTTAGTTTCGAGTCCCGAATGTCATCAATTCGCAATGTTGCCCAACCGCCCGTAGATGTCTGGAAAAGATCGGTTTGATAGCCAATATCGTTGGTAAAGACTTCGATGAGGATTTTCTCGTCATCAGCAATTCCGGGAATTATAGAAAAACCGGACATACGAAGCCCGTCAGGGGTTACACCCGTACGGTCCATGAAATCAAAACTAGCCACGCTGATATTGGTGCGTTCAGATACTTCCTCAATTGTTAGCCCGTCTGTCAGAGCATCTTCTATATCTGCGGTTATGTCATATAGTTTTTCTTCCGCCAGATCATTTAAGAGATCAGTCCTTAATTCAGATTTTAGATCGTCATAAACGGGCTTCGTCGCTGCTGTAATGCCTGTAACCTGAACGGCATACCAATTCCCGAGGCTCCCTAAAATGGCCTTGGCGGCTTTCTCTTCTAACGCAAAAGCTGTTTGCGATGTTTCCGGGTCAAATATATCATCGGCGGTGACGTCTGTGTAATAAACGGGCTCGATCAATCCCATGCTTGAGGTTATCTCAAAGGGTGTATCACCCGCTATGAGGCGTTCAGCCGCTTTATTGGCCGTCTCCTCATCTGTTGCTGTGATTTGAATAACGGAGCGCGTTTCATTTGTGCCCAATTCCCCGAGTTCGACTTTATATTCGTAAGCGCCTTTTATCTGATCTTCTGAGACCTCAATATTTGGGGTTACATCATGGTTCTCAAGACGCATCATTGTAATTTTGCGATATTCCGGCGCCGTATATGTAGCGGCGTTTTCATTGATATAGGCTTTTAACACCTCATCACTGGGGGCTTCCGGGGATTGCACGGCTTTTTCGTCGAGCGTTAACACGGTCACTTTGCGTTGCTCGGTTAAAAATTTATAGCGTTGGGTCGCATAGTCTAGAGGCGCTTGAATGCCGGTGATTATTGCCGGAACGGTTTGTTGGCGACGCAATGTATTATAAATATCCTCTTCGAATGTTTTACGTGTAATCCGGTTTTGCGCCAGAACTTCATTGAGTTTATCTTCACTAAACTCGCCTGTAATATCATTTTGAAATGTCACGATTTCCTCGACCACGCGGCGGGCCGTTTTCCGATTAACACCAATGCCAAGGTCATTAGCGTCTAGGGACACAACGGCGTCCGTTAGCATGCGCTGCAATATTTGGGCGTGAATACCCTGATCATAGGCTTGTTGATTGGTGAGTTGTTGGCCACTTTCGCGTCCCCGTCTTTGTAATTCCCGACGGAATTGGCTCTCAAACTCCTCAGAGCTTATGTCCACATCGCCAATAGAAATAACCGCGTTATTATTTTGGGGTGTAAAGACATCGTTGACGCCCCAGATAGCGAACCCGATGACGAGCAAGCCGATCAAAACACCGACAGCAATTTTCTGTACGCGTCCGCCAATTCCGTTTGACATATAATCCTCATAGAGATGAATGCATGAATGCTGGCCTTTCATAACCATGACGGCCTCTTGCTGCAAGCAATAGACTTGCTAAAATCACCGAAAACACCTTATAGGCCTTGTCTGAGGAGATTTATATGAAGCCTTTGATTGCCGGTAACTGGAAAATGCATGGGGATTTGTCTTGGATTGACAAACCCGCCTTGTTTAATCGACTTTTTCCTGCGAAAGACCGGACGGAAATTGATGTTTTGATTTGTCCGCCTTCGCTTTATATCGCTCCTTTGGTCAAACGTTGCCAGAAAGCCAGTATTTTCCTGGGGGCGCAAAACTGCCACGCCGAAATTAAGGGTGCCCATACGGGCGAAATCAGCAGCGAAATGCTTGCTGATATTGGCGCGAATTATGTGATTCTCGGTCATTCGGAACGCCGGGCGGCTGGTGAAAGCGATAAGGAGGTGAAAGCCAAAGCAGAGGCAGCCTTAAGGGCGAAAATTACGCCCATCATCTGCGTCGGGGAAACGCTCAAACAGCGCGAATCAGGGCAGGCGAAAGCTATTGTGGAAGCCCAGACAAATGCTAGCCTGCCGGCTACAAGGGATGACATGTCTGATATTGTTATTGCCTATGAGCCGGTCTGGGCCATTGGGACTGGCAAAACAGCAATGACTGAAGACATTGATGATATGCACAGACATATTAGTCAGCTTACAGAAGGTCGTTACCGCCTTCTTTATGGTGGCTCTGTAAAACCGGCCAATGCCAAAGACATTTTGGCTATAAAAGACGTAAATGGGGCCTTGATTGGCGGGGCAAGTTTGAATATGGAAGACTTCGTCGCTATCGCGAAATCAGCCTAAATAAGTTCCTTTTATTGCACCAAAATATTTTAAAAATATGACACAAATTACGGAAAAATTATGGGCGGGTTACCGCCGCTTTCAACACGGCGACTATACTGACCAGAAAGCGCTTTATGAAACTTTGGGCAAGGGGCAAAGTCCTGAAATTATGGTCATCTCTTGTGCTGATAGCCGGGTTGATCCAACGGATATTTTCAATGCTCGCCCTGGAGATATATTTGTTGTGCGAAATGTTGCCAATATTGTCCCGCCCGCGGATAAATCTACTGCCTATCCTGAAGTGCCGGCCGCTTTAGAATTTGCTGTCACCGTTATTAAAGTTAAAATGATTGTCATTATGGGCCATGAGGACTGTGGCGGCGTTGCGGGGTGTTTAGCTGGGATGGGGGATAATCCAGATGCCGGTCATATCGGCAGGTGGGTTTCGCTTATGGATGATGCGCGCGAACGGGTTTTAGGGCGTGACCTACCCAAATGGGAACATCAATTTGAAACTGAGCTAGAAAATGTGCGCCAGTCTATTGATAATCTTATGAGCTATGATTTTGTCAACCAAGCCGTAAAGGCCGGGCAATTATCGTTAGGCGGGGCCTATTTCAACATTACGCAAGCCCGGCTTTTATGGGCAGACGAACAGGGACATTTCCAGAGGGTTGAAGCGGATTAAATCAGGTCCAATTGCTTTAAATTTGGCAGCACACCCTTTGTTTTGTCGACATGAAAAGCTTAAAAGCCATAGATTTTTGCGGCGTCGACATTGGCCAGTGTATCATCAAAAAACCATATATTTTCAGCACTTACGCCTAAAATATCATGTGCAGTTTTGTAGAATTTTAGGTCGGGTTTAACCTGACCCAAAATATGGGATGCCATCGGGCAATCCAGTCTGTTGCCGAGAAAGGTCATGTCCTCCCAATGTAAGGCATTGGTATTTGACAGGCAGGCTAATGTATATTTGGGCCGCAGCTTATCTAGCGCATCAAGCGTGCCTTTATAAGGATCGAGCACCCACGCTCTCCATGCTGATTTAAACTCGGATAGGTTCATGTCAAAATTAAACACAGAGAGCATTTCTTCGCAAAATTCGTCGTCGCTACAGCCCCCGATTTGATAGGCATACAAAATTTCCGACGTCTCGAATTTATCACTAATTTGTGGACCGCTTAAACCGGTGAGTTTAGCAATGGCTTCAAACCCAACCCAAGGGACTAACACCCCGCCAAGATCAAAAAGTAAAACTGTCGGTGAGGGAGTTGGCATGAATGTACGGCTTAGCGCGCAAGCTCTTTCATGGCGCTTTCAAGACCGGATAAGGTCATTGGGAACATACGGTCATTTCCAATAATTTCCTTGATCATTTGTGTGCTTTGCGAATAGCTCCAATATTTTTCGGGCGATGGGTTTATCCAGATTAAATGCGGATAGACGTCGACGAGGCGTTGTAACCAAACGGCGCCGGCTTCGTCATTCCAATGCTCAACAGAGCCGCCACGCATAGCGATCTCATAAGGGCTCATAGCGGCGTCCCCGACAATTACTACGCGGTAATCGGACGGGAATTTATGTAAAACATCCCAAGTCGGTGTTACTTCTTTCATACGCCGGACATTATCCTTCCAGACATGTTCATATAGGCAATTATGGAAGTAAAAATACTCAAGTCGTTTGAATTCGGAGCGCGCAGCAGAGAAAAGGTCTTCGACTTGTTTCACATGGGCATCCATGGAGCCGCCAATATCAAAAAATGTCAGGACTTTGACAGCATTTCGGCGTTCTGGGCGCATACGAATATCCAGCCAGCCTTGCTTGGCTGTTCCTCGGATTGTGCCGTCCAGATCCAGTTCGTCTAATGCGCCTTCACGGGCAAATTTTCGTAATCGCCGTAATGCGATTTTAATATTCCGCGTGCCGATTTCACGGTCACCATCCAGATTTTTAAACTGGCGTTTATCCCAGACCTTAACGGCCTTGCCGTGGCGACCTTCCTTTTGGCCAATTCGAATGCCTTCCGGATTATAGCCATAGGCGCCAAAGGGTGATGTTCCCGCGGTTCCAATATTCTTGCTGCCGCCTTCATGGCGCTTGTCTTGGTTTTCCAGACGTTCCTTTAGGGCTTCCATGATCTTATCGAAATCACCTAACGCCTCTATTTCCGCCATTTCTTCAGGGGTTAGATGTTTCTCGGCCATTTTTTTGAGCCAATCCATCGGTAGCTCATGTTCTTCCATGCCGAAAATATCTGACAGATAGTCCATGCCTCGAAAACAATGCGAGAAGACTTGATCGAATTTATCGAGATTGCGCTCATCTTTGACAAGGGCCGTACGGGATAGAAAATAAAATCCATCAAGGCTCTCTTCTGGTACATTTTTATCCAACCCTTCCAAAAGGGTTAGATATTCCCGAATCGTGACCGGTATTTTTGCCGCCCGTAATTCTGTGAAAAAGGTCTGAAACATGCCCTATTATTTGCATATAGTCACGAGCGGAGCAAGTCACTCCGCTCGCAAAACTTGGCATCTTATTGAGTGCATTCACCTAGGCTAGCAACGCTCACACCGTTTGAATGTGCGACGCATCTATTAGAATAGGTTCTGCCGTCACAACCACAAACAGGCACAAATTCGCGCGTACACCCTTCCGGCTTCGGTGTGCAAATACCAGCGGAATCAGCAATTTGCAAACAGACGCCGTCCTCCTTAAAGCAGAAATCCGCTGCGTTTTTACAGCTTATTGCGGCAATACCGCTGCACATGCCGCCAGTCATACCAGCTTCAGGCGTAGAAGGTGTTAGCTCTGGGCTTGGCTCGGGTGCCGGACAGGCTGCAAGTAGCGTGGCTGCGACTATCCATAAAAATAGTTTTTTCATAAGTCCTCCGTTAATACGGGGATCACCTTTGATTTTCGTAAAATTTTTGCCCCGTGCTATAGTTTAACATAAATAAAGATAAAACACCATTCACCGTGTTTTTTAGCCTTGTTGTTATGTCGAAATTCGTAAGTAAAAAGGCCGCATAAAGCGGCCTCTCGAAATTTGGATATGGCGTTAAAGGTAACCCGCGATGCTAGAGCTAGCCGGTTCTGACATCGGTTTCGATACGCGCGGCAATCTCGGGGTCCAATTTGAGAGCCATGGCCAGAGTATCAAGATAGTCGCGCTCTTTAGGGTTTAATCCATTCGCGATCCGGCAAGATACGGCATATATTTCAGCGGCGGCCTGCGGGCTGTCTGATAATTGGGCAATTTGTCGGGCGTCCGGCGTCTGGTTAATGGCCATTTTCAAGGCATCGACCGCACCATTATCATGGGCGCGAATAAGGTCCATCTCGTCGTCATGAATTTCGCCATCGGCTTTTGCTGCCGCGATCATGGCCTGGAGTAAAACTTCAGAACGCGCACTGGCCTTAGGCCCTGTCAAAAGCCCGATAACATCTTGTGCCGATGTTGGCATTTTGCCAGCTTTATGTGCTTTATAGGCGAGCGTTCCCAAGCCAGCCATACCGCCCATTGTGATGAGTTTTCGACCAGAACGAGAAGACAGGAGCAAGGCCAGCGCACCCGCCGCGGCTCCGGTTCCAACGCCTTTACGCAAGGCCTCCCGGGCGACCTCTGTATCTTCAAGACCGAGTTTATCGACAAGGTAATCCTCGCCTTTGGCGGCAACTTCTTTGCCTTTTGCTGTAAGTTCCTGCGTTTGACTGCGGCCACGGTTGGCCAGTTCCTGACCAGCAGACAAAATTTGTTCAAGCAAATCTTGCGGGTTTATTTGTGTATTTGACATAGGGGTCCTCCAATATAGGGTCTGCCTAGCATAGTTGGCATTGTAAGGCTAAAAGGAAGTACAGCTAATATTTTAGTATTTGCAGTATCTACTTATCAAACCAGTTTAGTTTTTAAATTCCACCCTGTCATTTAATTTGAATTGGGTTATGATTATGATGTGTCTGGAATAGTTAGAATATTCTTGAGTTTATCTATAGCGGTGTTCTGTATGAGTTGCGCGACATCCGCGCCAAAACCGTCAAGTCTGTTGTTGAGCGATATTTTACAAGCCCCGGATATCATAAAACTACCTTATGAAGTGACCGAGTCAGGCTTATTTATTGTCGAAGCAGGACTCGGTGATAATATCAAAGGCAAAATGATATTGGATACAGGGGCCACGCGCTCGGCTATATATGAACATATATATACCAGCTCTGGTATTGGGCTTACCGGAAAATTTATCAATATTCACGGAATGGTTCATAGTGGACTAAGGCCGGAATTGCTACTGCCATTTATGGAACTGGGCGGGCATAGGTTGGATGATATTTCTGTGGCGGTTCTTGAAGACCCAGCTGAGGATCAGTTACCCGCAAATCGCTATAACGGGCTTATCGGTCTGGATGTTCTATCTCACTATTACGCTTATTTTGATAATCCAGCTTCTACGCTCTTCTTAATACCGCGCAGTTATTCGAATATCGATTTGCCGAGGCATTGGCAGGACGTGTCATTGAGGACTAATCCTTTTGGGCTCAATTGGCAGGATTTGAAGTTCCTTGACGTACGGGTCACAGGGAAAGTTGTACCGGCTTTGTTTGATTTAGGAAGCGAGATAAGTGCTATAAGTTGGTCAGCGATCAATCATCCGCAGGTAAAAATACAGGAACGCCGTTTGAAAAAGAATTGGGAATTACGAGGCGCGATTGGCACTTTTGATCCGAAATTGAAAGTACGTCTAAAGAAGTTTCGGAGTGGGCAAAAATTCTGGGAGGTTCACGATTTCATAATTCTGAACTTTGAAAGCCTAGAAATTTTAGGCATAGAAAAAGAGCCCTTTATGATTGCGGGCGCGGGTATGTTTTCACAGACGAGTTTTTGGCTAGATTTACAGGATAATAAAATCCTTTTCAAACCGGAGTGGGATCAGAGCACGCCCTAGAGATGACGCATTTAGCTATCCACGATATATTCGCGGCGACATCGCTGACCAAGCCTTACAAGCAGTTCGTAATTTAGAGTCCCGTTTTCCTCGGCATCGCGCTCGAGGTGGTCGCCCCGAAAAATAACATGTTCGCCTGTTGAAACAGGTTTTTTGACTTTAGAGATATCCAGAATAGTCAAATCCATACTCACACGGCCCACGATTGGAATGTCGGTTTCATGTAACCGGGCGTGGCCCTTGGCTTTTTGCGCGTGACTGCTCGAAGCCACGGGGACGCCGTCTGCATATCCTGCCCCGACGACAACGGCTTTCATATCTTTCGAGGCGGTAAAGCTGGCATTATATCCGATCGTTTCGCCCTTCTTAATATCGCGTATCTGGAGGATAGGGGCGAGAAGTTCTACTACAGACTTTGTGTTTTCTTGGCTCGGGTTTAGCGTCGCTTTGCCGCCGTAAAGGGCTATGCCCGGACGTACCATATTGAAATGATAAGCTTTGCCCAAAAAAAGTCCGGCGGAATTTGCAAGACTAAGGGGCTTGATCGGGAAGCGTGACGACATTTGACGAAATTTGTTTAATTGGTCAGCGTTCATGGCGTGGGTGGCATCGGGGGCGCAGGCGAGATGGCTCATAATGAGGTCGGTATTCAAGCTCTCGAACAAAGGCTTGTTTCTCGAAAGTTGCGTCATTTCTGTAGTCGACAGACCAAGCCGGTTCATGCCGGTATCTATGTGAATGGCCGCGAAAGGCGGTGATCCTACAGGCGCCGCGGCTTCGCTCCACAACCGGGCTTGCTCAAGTGAATTAATAACGGGTTTTAAGTCAGCGCCAAAATACAGACGTAAATCCTTAGAGCCCGGACCGTTTAGAACATAAATGCTTGGCGAGTCACCCACAGCTTCGCGCAGGAGTTTTCCTTCGCCTGCAGTCGCGACAAAAAATACGCGACATCCAGCCCCGTATAAGGAACGGGCAACGGGCTTAATCCCCAAGCCATACGCATCGGCTTTTACACTGGCTCCGATTGTTGTCTTGCCCACACGCTTTTTCAAGATGTCATAATTTGCACGCAAGGCGGACAAATCAATGCGCAGGGTCGGGCGCGTGCTATATTTGGAAAAGTTTGCAGACATGTTGATGTAACTATAGCAGACGGGGCCTAGTGATCCATATGATCATATCGGTCATCTTCCATAAGATTACCGAATTTCGTAAGCTCGGCTGTAAAGGCTAACTTGATTGTTCCGATAGGGCCGTGTCTCTGCTTGCCGACAATGACCTCTGCCTTACCGTGCAGCTTTTCCATATCTTCCTGCCATGCGAGGTGTTCTTCCGTGCCTTCAGTCGGTTCGGTTCTGGATTTGTAATATTCCTCCCGGAAGACAAACATAACAACATCCGCGTCCTGCTCAATCGAGCCTGACTCGCGCAAATCAGAGAGTTGAGGGCGTTTGTCATCGCGCTGCTCGACCTGCCGAGATAGTTGCGCGAGGGCGAGTATAGGAATGTCAAGCTCTTTAGCGAGCGCTTTCAAGCCCTGCGTTATCGCGCTGACTTCCTGAACACGGCCATCAGACGATTTAACAGCGCTGCCACCCGTTAAGAGCTGTAGATAGTCCACGACAATCATGTCGAGCCCCATCATACGTTTTAACCGGCGCGCCCGAGCCGATAAGGCGCCAATACTAAGCCCGCCCGTATCGTCAATATATAAAGGTATGCGGCTAATTTCATCTGCGCTATCCCGAATATGTTCATATTGTTCGGCATTAATTTCGCCGCGTCTGATTTTGTTGGACGGTACACGGGACTGTTCGGCCAAGAGACGTGTGGCAAGCTGTTCGGACGACATCTCTAAGCTAAAGAAGCCGACAACACCGCCATTGACAGTTTTCAAATTACCATTGCCATCTTTTTCCTGCTTAAAATGTTTGGCAACATGAAACGCAATATTGGTTGCTAGTGCTGTCTTTCCCATTGATGGGCGCCCGGCGAGTATAATAAGATCTGAACGGTGCATTCCGCCAAGGAGGCGGTCCATATCAGCCAGCCCCGTTGACATTCCCGACAAACCGCCGTCTCGTGAATAGGCTGCCGAGGCCATATTTATGGATTTTATAAGAGCCGTCTCAAAGCTCTCAAAACCGGTCTGTGTGCCGCCTATTTCAGCGAGATTAAACAGCAGGCTTTCGGCCTCAGAGATTTGGGCCTGCGCATCTTGGTCGCTATCAGGATCATTTGCGCGTTTCTCGATTTCCTGACCTAAGCGGATAAGATCACGCCGCAAGGCCAAGTCAAAAATCATCTTGGCATATTCAGGTGCCGCACTTGCCGTTGGGGCATTATCCAGCAGATAAGCAAGATATTCAACGCCGCCAATATCAATTAAGGTTTCGTCTTGAGAGAACCGGTTTTTAAGAACAATCGCATCGGCGAGTTTTCCATGTTCTATTAGAGAGGAAATACTCTCGAATATACGGATATGGATGGGATCGTAAAAATGTTTGGCTTGTACCAGTCCGCTAATACGGTGATAGACCTCATTATCATAGAGGAGCGCGCCAATCAGGGCTTGTTCAGCTTCCACTGAGTGCGGAATCGCCTCCAAAGCGGGCTCAAGGCCTGAGTCATTATCCGGAATGAGAACCATGAGACAGGTCTACACTATTTGTCAGATTTAGCTATTACTCAAAATTAGTTTTTATAAAAAATCTTATCCACAATCGGGGATAAAATGGCCTGAGCGTTAACTATCAAGGCCGCCCGCTCGTAATATCTGTGTAAATCTGGTTTATGTGCTGATCGCCGTTCAAGCGCGCCTTGTAGACTTGCATGTTTTCCATAACGCGTTGAACATAATTCCGAGTTTCGGTAAAAGGAATACTCTCGATCCAGTCGACTGCGTTAATGGCGCCTGTGCGTGGGTCGCCAAAATCCTTTACCCATCTTTTCACCCGGTGCGGGCCAGCATTATAGCCTGCCGCTGCCATTATATAGGACCCTTTGAAATCCTTTAAGAGGTCTTGCAAATGCAAGGCCCCTAATTTGGCGCTATAATCGATGTCAGTCGTCAAGCGTGCGCGGCTATAGGGTATCCGGTGACGTCTAGCGGTGGCGCGCGCGGTACTATTTATCATTTGCATCATTCCATAGGCCTTGGCGGAACTGACGGCTTGATTATTAAATTCGCTTTCCTGCCGGGCAATGGCAAAAACAAAAGGGCGGTCATAACTTGCCGGCAAGGCATTAATTGTCTCAATTACGGGATAGCCCGATTGCGTCAGCATGGATTGAAAGCGAGAGGCTTGTTTTGCCGCTCTTACAGATGGACGCAAAAACCCATAAGTACGACCCAGTTGTGATAATAGCGAAAGGTGGGCGAGACTGCTCACCTCGTCATCCATATGAAACGAGAACTGGGTGAAATAGGTCTCATTTTGAGCTTCGCCCAATAAATGCATCGCTCTGATACGCGGATCTGACTCGAACGCCGATACTTGATTTATATTTGTGATCTCAGGTGCGAGGCTTATGGTTGAAAATTGTCCGTCCAATTCATTGCCCGCCAATTGTCCGTAAAAGGTATTTTGGTACTGGGCCGCATAGGAATAATAAGTCCTTGCATCTCCGCCGCCCAGACGCTCTAGGGCTTTGGCTTTCCAATAATTAGCCCGGGCAAGCGAAACAGGAAATGTCACGCCGTTTCGCAAGGTTTCAAAATGTTCAGCGGCCCTTTGTGCTTGTCCTAACTTTGTTAGGGATAGCCACCCGGCTAGAAATTCTGCCTCTGCAAATTCCGCACCTTGTGTTAGGCCATGATTTAAGGTCAGCTTATAGGCATCGGAAAATTCCTTTTTGCCGATGAGCCAGTAGATCATGATCTTTTTTTCTTTCCAGATTTTTTCACGTCCGGTTTCGTTTAGGGACGGGGTATCCATGGAAAGATAGACGGGCAGGGCATATTCTTTTGTTTTCTTGCGTCGTCTCCAATTCGCCCTCGCAAAGAGTATCCCCGGATCGCTTCGCAGCGAACGCGGTATGGCATTTATGGCCGCGTCCATGCCGCGCCTATTGGCTATAACCCGAACGCGTGCAGTTGCTAAAGCCCGTTGAGAGGGTGTCATAAGGCTCAATAGCCCATCGACCTTGGAAAAATGACGAGAGCCTAACCAGATTAAATAGTCTGCGCGCGCATCATGGTCTTCCTTGGTTAAGTGGGATTTGAATTCCCTGTAAACTCTTTTCTGACGATCGCGCGTCAATCGGGATGATCGCCATGCCGATTTTATCCATTTCTTGCCATTTTGCACATCGCCGCGTTTGAAATAGGCGCGCGCCAGCGCAACACGCCCTTCGCCGGAAACAGGGTCCAGGCCATTAAACCAATTCAGTGTTTCATTCGCTGATCTTGGATTATCAAAAAGGCGAGCTTCGGCTTTCGATCTTATCGATGTCATACGCGGCCAGTCGCCCAAATTATGCATTACGTAACGTACGTCTTCAAAGCGAATATTGTTATCCCTCTGAGCGCGTATCCAGATGAGGGTATCCTTTGCGGTTTGGTCAGAAAGCAAGTTCCGATTGCTGGCGAGTGTCTGCCATCTGCGGGCCTTGGCTGCTCTTAATGCTGATTTAAACAAGCGCGCATCACTGTCGCTAAGATGGTTGGAATAATTCGGGGCTTGGGGTTTTAGACGCGGTGTCGGGATTAAGGCATAGGCACTTGCCATATTTGCCAAAATTAAAGACAATATGGTTAGAAATGATAGGATTAAATTTCGTTTATGTAACGACAATTGGGGCTCCGTCGCGTGGGTGCGCCAAGAGCTTGGAGCAATAAATGCTATGAATCGGTTTAATTTCATGATTTTACACTAATACTTGTCTTGCGCGGAGCAAGAAAAGAAAGTTATAGGCGCGACAAGGAACATAGAAATCATTCGATTCAGACATAAAGAGATTCGGTACAGGATGTTAGCACATGATTAAAGGCTCGATTACAGCTCTCGTAACGCCGTTTAAGAACGGAGAGATTGACGAGCAAGGCTTCCAGGATTTTATTGAGTGGCAGTTGGAAAACGGTACGCACGGGCTTGTGCCCTGTGGGACAACAGGCGAGTCACCGACATTAAGCGATAACGAGCACAGGCGCGTCATTGAACTTTGCATCGAGGTTGCCAATGGCCGCGTCCCCGTTATTGCGGGTGCCGGGTCTAATGAGACGCGGGTGTCTATAGAATATTCTCGCCACGCAAAGGCGCTGGGAGCCGATGCCGCTCTGGTCGTTACCCCATATTATAATAAGCCCAGTCAGGAAGGCATTTATCAACACTTCAAGGCGATTGCTGATTCTGTTGATATTCCGATCATTGTTTATAATGTGCCTTCACGTAGTATTATTGATATCACAGACGAAACCATGGGAAGGTTGTCTAAATTACCCACTGTCATTGGCTGTAAAGATGCGACCGGTGATATTTCCCGGGTTGTGACCCTGACGGATTTGTGCGGGGAGGATTTTATCCAGCTCTCGGGTGATGATCCGACTTCGCTGGGTCATGCTTTACACGGAGGCGTGGGCGCTATTTCAGTGGGTTCAAATATTGCCCCGCGGGCCTATGCTGATTTACATGAAGCTTTGCTAGCAAAAGATTATGTCAAGGCCGCAAAGCTAAACACAAAATTGGATCGTTTGCATAAGGATGTGTTTTTAGACCCTAGTCCTGCTCCGACAAAATATGCATTAAGTGTCTTGGGTAAAATGACTGCGGATGTCAGACTGCCCATAACAGAGTGCCGTTCTGAAACCAAGACAGTCGTAAAGTCCGCCATGAAGCGCGCCGGAGTTCCGGTTTAGGGTTGTGGCCAAGACGAAACAAGGGACCACGGGCAAAACAATTGCCGAGAACAGGCGCGCCCGTTTTGATTATGCAATAGAAGACAGTTTCGAAGTTGGCATCATGCTTGTGGGAACAGAAGTCAAAGCCTTACGGGAAGGTCGCGCCAATATTGCCGAGAGCTATGCGGCCATTGAGGGCGATGAGCTTTTTTTGATAAATGCCAATATTCCGATTTATGCGCCTGCTAGCCAGTTCAACCATTTGCCGACACGGTCGCGAAAGCTGTTACTCAAGCGGCGCGAAATAAATAAACTCATTGGAGAAACGCAGCGCAAGGGCCGTACAATTGTCCCTATGAGAATGTATTTCAATCAAAAAGGCCTTGTAAAACTGATGATTGGTGTGGGTGTAGGGAAGAAGGCGATTGATAAACGAGAAACGCAAAAAAAGCGGGATTGGCAAAAGCAGAAAGCGCGTCTGCTGCGTGAAAAAGGCTAGCTCTACTCAGAGGGGAGCCATTTTAGTTTCCGGATAGATAAGCCTGAATATCGGAAAATATGTCAAAAAACATCGGCTCTGTCAGACGTTTAGTATTCGTGTTGTAGCGAGAGCAATGATAACTTGAATAAAGCCTAAGCCCGTTTGGCAAATCATATATTTTATGATGTCCAAAACTATAATCTTTAAGTTTTAAACCCAGCGCCCGGACGGTATTGTCATGACTTATTTTGCCAAGGGTCAAAAGGGTTTTTAAAGAGGTAAGGCTTTGGATTTGATCTGTCAAAAAGGGGCGGCAGGCGGCCGCTTCAGAGCCGATCGGTTTGTTCTGTGGCGGCAGACACCTTACGGCATTTGTTATCTGGGCTGATTTCAACACAAGCCCGTCATCAATGGACTGCCCATAAGTGCCCTCTGAAAATCCGTATTTATCAAGCGCTTTGTAAAGAAGATCGCCCGCCCAGTCCCCGGTAAACGGCCGTCCGGTACGGTTGGCGCCGTGCATGCCCGGTGCCAGCCCGATAATCAGGAGTTCAGGGGTCGCGTCTCCGAAACTCGGAACAGGCGCATTATGATAATCCGGATGTGATTTTCGAAGGTCTGCCAGAAAGTTATGTAACCGGGGGCATAAATTACACTCTCTATCTGGTTCGGTAAAAAGGGGAGGGACTGAACGGCTCATCCTATGGCCTTAATCAAAATCATCGTGAAGATTGTCGTCATTTTCGTCGCGGGTAATGCTTTTTTCCAAATCAATGATATCAATAAAATGATTGCATTGTCTTCTAAGTTCATCGGCCAGAACGGGTGGCTTTGCTTGGCGTGTTGATATAACCGTCACGCGCACACCCTGTTTTTGTACCGCTTCGAGAACGGCGCGGAAATCTCCGTCTCCTGAAAAAAGGATCATATGATCGATATGCGGGGCAAGCTTTAACATATCGATTGTGATTTCAATATCCATATTGCCTTTGAGTTTGCGTCGCCCCTCACGGTCGGTTACCTCTTTGGCAGGTTTGGTGATTACCTGATAGCCATTATAATCCAGCCAGTCGAGAAGGGGCTGTAAAGCGGAAAAATCCGGACGCTCAGTAATAGCGGTATAATAATTAGCCGTAATTAAGCGGCCTTTGGCCGCAAACAGATTGAGCATTTTTTTATAGTCAATATCAATGTCTACAGCTTTGGTTGTGGAAAAAAGATTGGCACCATCAATAAAAAGCGCAATACGTTCATTTGGATAAAAGGTCATGAAGTTTAAAAATCTATCATTTGAAAATGTCTAAAAAATATACAGATATTTATATAGCGCTTGGGGCGAACCTGTCTAATCCAAAGATAAGTTTTCGCAGGGCTTTGGACAGCTTGCACCAAAAAGGCGTGAGCGTTCAATCTGTGTCAAGCTTATGGGAGAGCCCGGCCTGGCCAGCGGGGAGCGGTCAGCCCAATTATATTAATGCCTGTGCCAAACTTACCTATGCAGGCGCGGCGCGTGATTTATTAGCGCTCTTGCATACCGTTGAAGCGGAGTTTGGCCGCAAGCGGGACGGCGTAAGAAATGCCGCCCGTGCTCTTGATCTGGATTTGCTGGATTTTAACGGGCAAATCGAGTCCTCAGCACATTTGCAGATTCCTCATCCACGTATGTTAGCGCGAGGCTTCGTCCTATTTCCTTTATATGAAATCGCCCCGAATTGGCGGGACCCCCATTCCGATCAGCACATAAGCGATTTTATCGCCAGATTGCCGCTTGCAGATGTCGCTCCCATGCATTGGCGTGGGCCGCTATAGCTATTCAATCGCTGGGCAAGCCGTCAATTTGTCAAAATTTTTATTAAAGACCTCTTGAAGCAGGGAGCCCCATGCTATAGGACGCCCCATTAGAAATGCCGCCTTAGCTCAGTTGGTTAG
>CAZHPV010000011.1:0-53221 GCA_964534845.1 uncultured Caulobacterales bacterium | reverse complement strand
GGTGGAGGAGGGGGCGGGGATGTTACAGTTACACCTGTTGAGCCGCTTGAACTGCTCCCGCCGCCGCCGCAGGCTGTAAGGCCCGCGCTAAATATAAGTGCCGAGGCCGTAACTAATAAATATCTCATACGCTATTCCTGCTTTCGCCGCCCCACAGTTGATCATAACGCCCGAAGTTTTATGGCTTTTCGGAATTAACCTAGAGTGCCACTCTGTAATTTACTCCCATAGTTAAATATTTAATTACGATTTACCGTAGCAAAGTGTAAATTTACGCAGCCTTAACGGTTTACCGCCTTACCAAAAATTAATTCATATTGCGCTCAATTGCGGATTTATGCAGGTTTTAGACCGATTTTCTCTACTTACGGCATATAAACACAGCCTTAGCGTGCAGAAGCAGAAAGTCTTAAAGCATGAACCGTCTTCATTTCGTCCGACAAGACATCCATAACGGCTCTATGACGTTCCAATCGGGACATATTTTCGAAGATATCCGCCTTTATCGTAACGTGGAAATGACTTTCTCCCGTCCCGTGTTCACGGGCATGTGCCTGTGCACCGGCATGTCCGGCATGTTTATAGCTCTCGTCAATCACTTCCAAGTGTGACGGATTGAAACTTTCTGTCAATTTTTCCTTGATTGCTGTAGCAATTAACTCCATTTTAGCCTGTCCTATTATTACGAGATGAGTAAACTATATCATGGCAGGAAGTTACGAATACAAGCCCAAAGGCATAGACATTCGCATCAATAAGGGCAAAAAAAAGCCCAATCCCGATGAAAGAGAATGTGACTGGGCCGGCTGCGTCAGTATGGGCGGCTGTAAAGCTCCGAAAAGCCCTGACCGGATTCGTGAATATTACAATTTCTGTACGGCCCATGCCCGTGAATATAATAAAAACTGGAACTTTTTCTCGGATATGTCTGATGATGACATTCGCGAATGGCAGGCTGGTGCCAGACATGGTCACCGCCCGACATGGGACGTGCGTAAAAACACAGGCGAACGCGCCAAAGCCCGCAAGAAAGCCCGGGCTGGCGGCGGCGATGATTTTGCCGAGCCGCTCACTATTTTTGGAAATTCCGATAAAGAAATGGCCGAACAACCCCGTCGACGCCTATCCAAACTCCAGATAAAAGCCCTAAACGATCTCGGATTGGACGATACAGCGACCAAGTCCGATGTACGCAAGCGCTATACACAATTGGTAAAACAACTTCACCCCGATGCTAATAAAGGTGACCGCAGCACGGAAGAAAGCTTCCAGCGTGTCGTCAGTGCCATGAAAGTTCTTAAAACAACTAATCTCGGCTAATATAGAAAGCCTCTTCCTATGAGTGATCAATTTCCTATTTCCCAACCTGATACGACCGTTTCCGCGCGCGAGGCGTTCAGCGTCGATTTTGACATGGATCTTCCGGCCTTTAGCCAAGCCAGCGAATATGTACCGCCGATTGACGAGGCCTATATTTTCGACCCTGAAACGACGCAGGCGATTTGCGCAGGCTTCGCCTATGATCGACGCGTGATGATACAAGGTTATCACGGCACAGGTAAATCCACCCATATTGAACAAGTCGCCGCCCGGTTAAATTGGCCATTAGTAAGAATTAATCTCGATAGCCATGTCTCCCGTATCGATTTGATCGGCAAGGACGCTATCGTGCTCAAAGACGGTAAACAAATCACAGAATTTCGCGAGGGCCTTCTACCATGGGCCTTGCAAAACCCTGTCGCTCTCACCTTTGATGAATATGACGCCGGACGACCAGATGTGATGTTTGTCATTCAGCGTATATTGGAAGCCCAAGGCCGGCTGACCTTGCTGGACCAAAACAAAGTCATCACGCCGCATAAGGCCTTCCGCCTGTTTTCGACCACAAATACGGTAGGCCTTGGCGACACGACAGGACTTTATCACGGCACCCAACAAATCAACCAAGGCCAGATGGACCGCTGGTCTATTGTTACCCAGCTCAACTATCTCTCACACGAGTCTGAAGAAGCTATAGTGCTGGCCAAATCGCCCAGCTACGATACCGCTGAGGGCAAGGACGTTCTGGCCTCTATGGTGCGTGTGGCAGATTTGAGCCGCAAAGCCTTCATGAACGGTGATATTTCGACCGTGATGTCACCGCGTACCGTGATGAACTGGGCAGAAAATGCCCGTATTTTCGACGGCGATATCGCGCAAGCCTTCCGCATGACATTCTTGAATAAATGCGACGAGCTGGAACGCCCGATCATTGCCGAATTTTACCAGCGCGCCTTTGGGAATGACTTGCCCGAGAGCAGTGCGGTTATGGTGGCTTAGGCTCGCGAGTTCACACCGACCGTGACCGACCATGACTATCTAAGCCATTTGGCCACTAGCCTTAAAGGAAGGGTTGCATCAACACCGATGGAGGCTAGATTAAAGGCCATGAAGAAACCGCCTATTGACGACTTTAAACGCGCACTGGCCTCTGCAACAAAAGCGATTTCAGGGGAGCCGGAAATAGAGGTCACTTTTGGCGGGGATGTGGCCGGTATCGTGCGTGAACAAATCATGCTGCCAAGCCTGCCGCCCCGGCCTAAATCTGAAGTCATTGCGAAAGCCCGCGGGGAAGCCGACAGTTTAGCCTTGCGGCTGGCCTTACATGACAAAGCTTTGCACCGGCGCAATCAGCCCCAATCCGGGCCAGCGCGCGCCGTTTTTGAAGCTTTGGAGCAGGCACGGGTCGAGGCTTTAGGCGCTCAACATCTTATCGGTATTAGTGATAATCTAAATGCGGCCCTTAACGCCCGCGCTTTAAGGCGGGGTTTTGATAAGCCTGATATCGCCAAGGACGATACAAGCTTCTCTGAAGCCGTCGGGCTATATGTACGCGAGGCTTTAACGGGACGTGCCCTGCCCGCATCGACACAGGGCATAATGGCGGCGTGGCGCGAGGAAATCGAGCTTAAAGCCGGACCGCATATTGATACTTTGAAACAGGCCTTGGGTAATCAGAATAATTACGGTCAATTTGTCCGGGATATGATCCGCGACTTTGATATGGGTGAGGATTTTTCTGAACCGGAAGAAGACGATAATCAGGATGAAGAAAATTCGGAGAATGAAGACGAACAACCGGACCAGACCCCTGATGCGCCTCAAGAAGAGCAACAGGGACAAACAGAAGTATCAGACGCTGACGCCCTTGATGATGAAAACGCAGACCCCCAAGATATGGTCGATGCGGAAAATATTGACGGCGAAGGCGACGATAGCGAGCAAGAGCCGTCGCAAAGTCCTAATAATGTTCAACCTACTAATCTGCCTGATCCTTATAAAGTCTATTCCACGGGGCATGACGAAGTCATAAAGGCCGAGGATTTATGTGAAACAGAAGAGCTTGACCGCTTGCGGGGTTATCTGGACGGCCATATGGCCGGTCTTTCAGGGGCCATATCCCGACTGGCTAACCGCTTACAAAGACGTCTACTCGCCCAACAACAACGCAGCTGGACGTTTGATCTGGAAGAGGGCCTGTTGGATACGGCGCGGCTAACACGTGTTGTCATAGACCCGATGTCGGCCCTGACATTTAAAGAAGAAAAAGAAACCGATTTTCGCGATACTGTTGTGACGGTTCTGATAGATAATTCTGGCTCCATGCGCGGCCGGCCTATTATGGTAGCGGCCGTCTGCGCTGATATTATGGCGCGTACCTTAGAACGGTGCGGGGTCAAGGCCGAAATTTTAGGCTTTACAACAAAGGCCTGGAAAGGCGGGCGGAGCTTTCAGGATTGGCTGGCCGCAGGCAAACCCAACCAGCCCGGACGCCTTAATGATTTGCGCCATATTATTTATAAAGGTGCCGATATGCCGTGGCGACGGGCCAAACGTAATCTCGGCCTGATGATGCGCGAAGGTCTACTGAAGGAAAACATTGACGGCGAGGCTTTAGAATGGGCTTTTCGACGATTGTCCATGCGGCCCGAACAGCGCCGTATTCTTATGGTCATTTCTGACGGCGCACCTGTCGATGATGCCACGCAAAGCCATAATAAAACGGGTTTATTGGAAAACCACTTACGCCTCGTAATTGATAAAATCGAAAACCGAAGCGAAGTCGAGCTTGTCGCCATTGGCATTGGCCATGATGTGACACGCTGGTATAAACGCGCTGTGACAATTATGGACGTCGAACAATTAGGCGGCGTAATGACGGAAAAACTGGCCGAGCTGTTTGACGAACCCCGGAGGCGTTAGGCTGTGGAAGGGAATTGGCCAACCGACTTATTTAAAGATCAAAAAGCGCGCTTTAATGCAGCCCTTGGGCCAAAACGCAAAAGCGATATAGAGCCCCTACAAGATAGAATTACCAATCAGAAACATCCTTGGAATTTTATAAGCATGGCCACTTTGGTGGGCGGCGGAATAGGCACATTTAGTCTGGCCAATATTTGGGAGCAAGCCGTCCTTCCCATGCTCGTAGCCACAGGATTAGGCTTTGCCAAAACCCGCTCGATTGCCAAAGGGAAAAACCGGATTATGGCCAGCGCCCAGTCCGATTTATCCAACTATGTGAGAGACGCTATCGGCATTGATATTGTGGATGTGTCCCGTACCCATGGTCAGGTTTTGCAAACCTTCACACAGGCCGGGTTTTTAGGGCGTTTTCATGACGTACATTATTTGGCAGGCCTTAGACCTAAACGCACTGATGCTGCTGACCCGAACACAGCCGCGCAAGACCCCGCAACACCGCACTTGCACTCTATCGGCACAAAGCTGACCCGCACTGAAACCGAGACCTATACCGATAGTCAGGGCCGCACCCGCACACGCCAACGTATTGTAAAAGTGTTTGAAGGCCTAATGCTCGAGCTGGATGTCGAGGGGTTTGATTCAGATAACCGGATCGTAATTAGCTCGCGGCGCACCTACCGCGCCTCGGGGCCATTTGACCGGGTCCGCAACGGTAAACGCTTCAAAATGGATAAGATCAAAACCGCCAGTCTCGAATTTAACAAATATTATAAAGTCACGACAGATGATCAAACTCTGGCCCATCTGTTTCTCGACCCTGACCGCGTCATGCGCTTCATTAATCTTAATGCCGATTTGCGCCAAGCCTTGGGGCGCAAAAACATTGATATTTCGATTCTGATTACAAAGGGGCGCATGTGGGTAGCCCTTGAAACAGCAGGTCTACCCAGTCTGACAAAATTCTCTCCTGACCCCGAAAAACTTGACGCGGAAATAAACGAGGTTTTAGGCCAAGCCGCCCTGCCCCATATGATCGCCCAGCACTTGGAACTCCCCAATCCCGTCCCCTATGCGTGGCAAGACCATATTCTGGATGAGAAGAACGCCTCTTTAGTATAGGCCATAAATTTTTTCAGGCGCGTCTAGGGGTGCCCTAATTTACAGTGCTTTCTTTAAATTCGTCTTAGGTCGGAACCTAAAATGCCCTTCAATCGGGTGGTCAAATAACATATCAGATTCCTCTGGCCCGAACCCGATATTATGGATGATAAGCGGCGTGCCGCGCGGGCTTGTCTTATCTGAGACAATGCCGATATGGGGCAAACGCCCGCCTAGCCGCCATGTCACAATATCCCCCGGCTTATAATCTTGGGCTTTGCGCGTGATCGGCAGGGCCGCACCGCGCCGTGTTAAATAGGTCTCCAAATTGGGTACACGGCGGTGATCTATATTCTTATCCGGACGTTTAAGGCCCCAAATTTCAGGATAGGCGGTGAAATTCGCGCGCATATCTTCATGCACAGCTTTTTGAAAATCAAAACTGTAAGCGGCGCGGTATGAGCGGATTATGACATCCGTACACACCCCCCTGTCCGGTGCAACATCCCCATTTGGGTAATCCAGTCCTATATAAGCCGGATCATAGCGCACAGAGGCGTCCAGTCTATATTTCGCCGCTTGGAGCAATACTGCATCGGCATAGGCAAACGGGGTAAGAAAGCTCGCACATATCAAGTAAAAGAAAACACGCATACCGCATTTTGGCATTTGATTATGTCGAAATTTAGCCCCGAGCGCTTGGCAAAGGCCTACCAGATTTTAACCCGTTTTTCCGGCGGCAAGTAAAGGGCATCATCAGGCCCGACATTAAAGGCGGCATACCACGGGTCGAAATTGCGAACGATACCGTTTGCGCGGTACTCTCCCGGACTATGCGGATCGGTTTTAATACGGTTGCGCAGGGCCGCCTCGCGAAACTTGCGTTGCCAGATTTGTCCGTAAGCCAGAAAGAAACGCTGATCTCCGGTAAAGCCGTCAATAATAGGCGGCTCTACCCCGCCCAAGGATTTCTTATAGGCGGTATAGGCCATGGTCAGCCCAGTCAGATCACCAATGTTTTCCCCCAATGTAAGCTCGCCGTTTATATGTAATCCGGGCAAAGGCTCAAAAGCATTGAACTGTTCCACCAATATATCCGCGCGGGCTTTAAAGGCGGCCCCGTCCGCATCCGTCCACCAATCGCGTTGGCGCCCATCGCCGTCCGTTTTGCGGCCCTGATCGTCAAAACCATGTCCCATTTCATGGCCGATAACCGCACCAATACCCCCGTAATTCACCGCAGGGTCGGCGGCGGTGTCAAAAAATGGTGCCTGCAATATAGCGGCCGGAAAAACAATTTCGTTAAGGGACGGGCGGTAATAGGCATTAACCGTTTGCGGGTTCATACCCCATTCGCCGCGGTCAATAGGCCCGCCTAATTTGCCGGTCATATCCTCCCATTGCCAGAGATTGGCCGACTTCACAGACCCAATAAGGTCGCCGCGCTTAACAATTAAAGAGCTATAATCCGACCATTCATTGGGATAGCCGATTTTCGGATTAAATTTACGCAGCTTGTCTTGGGCTTCAATTTTGGTTTTTGCTCCCATCCAGTCAAGATTATCAATGCCGTCTTTAAACGCAGCGCGTAAATTCTCGACCAGATCATCCATTTCCGATTTGGCCTTTGGCGGAAAATGCCGCTCGACATAGACCTTACCCACCATTTCGCCCATGAGGTCATCAATTTGTCCGACACCGCGCTTCCAGCGCGCTCTCTGGGATTGGGTTCCGCGCAGGGCCTTTCCGTAAAAATCAAAACGGGCCTGATCGACATCATCGGGCAGGAAGGCCGCCATCGTGCTTAGGTAATGAGCGGCCATATAGGCTTTAAGCGTCTCAATATCGGTTTTGGCGAAAATACGCGATAACGCTTGAATTGCGTCATTTTCGCGTACAACAAATTCGGTTTCACGCGCCAGACCCGCCGCCTCGAACATGTCCTGCCATTCAAAACCTTCGGCATAGGATTTCAAAGCGTCCACAGCCATTTTATTATAGGTCAGGCTTCGGTCGCGTCTTTTTTCGGGCGACCAGTGCACTTTGGCCATTTCGGTTTCAAAGGCCAAGACTTTACCAGCGCGTTTTTTCGGTGATTTATAGCCGGCCTTTGTGAGCATGTGTTCAAGAAAGGTTTTATAAGCGGTGCGGAGTTTTAGCGCTTTTTCATCTGTGTCGAGATAATTATCCTTACTGGGCATACCCAGACCGGATTGGGTAATATAAAAAATATATTCGCTGATATTTTTAACATCGACATCAACCCAGCCGGAAATTGGCGCTCTTAAATTGAGCTGCGGGTCCCCCATAAGGTATGCGGCCTCCTTATGGTTTTTAACATTTGCGATTTTAGCAAGGTCAGCCTCCACTGCAGATAGACCCGCGGCATTAATAGCGTCCACATCTGTAAAGCTTGCATAAAAATCACCGATTTTCTGTGCTTCCGAACCTGGGCTCGATCCGTTTTTGGATATATCTTCAATAATCTTTTTTACACGCGCATCAGAGAGATCCGCTAATATCGCAAACCCGCCATAGCTGGATTTGTCCTCGGGGATATCTGTTGTGTCCAACCACCGCCCATTTACAAATTTAAAGAAATTATCACCGGGCCTAACGCTTAGGTCCATATTTTCCAGCGCGACGCCAAAACTCCCCAGAACGGGTTGGGTCGCGGCTATCTGCGTCCCATCAGACAAGGCGGATTTATCGGCAGTGCAGGCCAGAAGACCTAGCACCGCGGCAGTTCCGGCGAGTAAATGTCTAAGGGTCATATCAAACTTTCCAAATATAAATTCTGGGCGCGCACACGCCGCGTTAAGACCGGGCTCTTGCCAAACTATTCCGCCGGGGCTGGCTGTGACGGCGAGAACTGACGCGGATTATCGGTATTTACATCAAAGTCATCCAGGGCCAATGCTAATTCCGGATCATAGGATGACCCAAGCCCCGGCTGTTTTTCGCCCCGCCAAAGTCCGCGGAAAAACCGTGAAATATCCACGCCAATTCCGTAAAGGGCCGGCACTAACATCAAGGTCAAAAAGAAATCAAACAACACACCAAAGGCCAATGCGACCACCATAGGCTTGAGAAATTCCGCCTGTGTGGAGGTTTCAAACAAGATAGGTGTAATGCCAATAAATGTCGTCACAGAGGTGAGCAAAATAGGCCTGAAACGCGAGACACAGGCATCAAGCATGGCTTGGTAGGCCCCGATACCACGACTTCGCAAGCGGTTGACATAATCTATCAAAACCAGATTATCATTTATCGCGACGCCAGAGGCGGCAAAAAACCCAAACAGGGACATCATGCCAAATGGCACGCCCGTTACTATATTTCCGAATATCATCCCCACTAATGCAAAGGGGATAGCCACCATTATCAAAAACGGCTGCGCATAGGACCGAAAGGCAATAGCGAGCAGAGCATACATCATGAAGAGAATGGCAATCATGGAAATCCTAAGCTCTTTCATGAAAGTACGCTCAACTTCGTCATCTCCGATCTCAACACGGGTTGCATTTGGATGACGTCTTTCCCAATCGGGGATAAAATTAGCAAGCATATCGGCCTTAATACGGGCGACCTCTGATTTCTCCCCGCGAATATGGGCCCCTGCATTGACCACACGTTTGCGATCACGCCGCCTAATACGGCTCACACCCTCCGTAAAACTAACATCCGCGACGCTAAAAAGCGGAACCTCTACGCCGTTTTCGCCCCGGATACGCAAGTCTTGCAAGCTGTCAATTGAATTACGCGCCACCTCGGGATAGCGCACTATGACACGGACATCCTCACCGCCGCGCGGCAAACGTTGTACCTCGCGGCCGTAAAAGGCCTCCCGAACCTGACGCGTGACATCATCAAGGGTGATACCCAAAGTCGCCGCACCCGGTTTTAGTGTAAACTGAATTTCACTCGCTGAACTTTCCAGCCCGTCAAACACGCGCCTCACCGCCGCATAGCTTGCCATACCGGCTTTAAGGTCCAATATCGCCGCCTTTAAATCTTCTGGATCAGCAGAGGCGACGCCGTAACGCAAACCACCTGTGCTAAATCCGCCTTCCGTATAACCATATGTAACACGGTAAGCATCCGGGACTTCGCCGACATACACTTCTAATCTGTCCGATATGGATTTTGTCGAAATATGTTTCCGTTTATCCGCATGTGTTAGACCAAAAAACCCTTCAACACTTCTTCGGTTTGTTACCGTGCCGGGCTCGGTAATAAGCGGATAGTCCACGCCAAAATCGGCCTGTGTATTCTCATTGAGCGTAACAATCGCGCGCTCGACCTTATCTCTCACTTGTTCGCGGCGTTCAAAGGTCGTGCCTTCCGGAAAGCGAACGGCAAATGTGATAAGGTCGCCTTCGACTTCCGGTATGAAAGACGTCGGTGCAATACCAACCCGTAAGAAGGTTAAGGACATAAATAACAAGCCAACAAAAATCGCGACCGTTATATAGCGAAACTTAATCAACAGGGCGACAAAAGGACGAAACCGTGTTTTGGCAAAATGGACAAGGCTCTCGGCGATGGTGTGTTGAAAGCGCATGAAACGGTTTTGCTTTTCAGGATTAACGGGCTTTAAATGACGCAAATGCGCGGGTAAAATGAAAAAGGCCTCGATCAGCGAAAAGGTCAAAACCGCGATCACAACCAAGCTGATTTGCGCCGTCATTGCCCGAATAGGGCCTGTCATTAACATGAAAGGGACAAACATCATTATCGTTGTAATAACAGCAAAGAAAACCGGCTTTACAACCATATTGGCCCCGCCTACGGCACCCTTCTCACCTGACACACCATTTTCATTATGTAAGTAAATTGACTCGCCAACAACAATGGCATCATCCACAACAATCCCGATCACCAGCAAGAAGGCAAAGAGCGAAATCATATTAAGCGTAATGCCGATATGGGGCGCGATAGCAATGGCGCCCGCAAAGGCGGCGGCAATACCGATTGTTACCCAGAGCGCCACAATCGGCCTTAAAAATAAAATGAGAATGATCAAAACCAGTATCATACCTGAGAGAGCATTATTCCCGATAAGGGCCATCCGCCCGTCAAACATAGTGGACGCATCGGACCAAATCGCAAAATCCATATTGGGTGGCAAACGGTCTTTAATATCCTTTTCAAACTTACGAATATTTTTTCCTGCCAACGTAATATCCGGATTATCCGGCGTGCTCACCTTAAAGATTGCAGTATTTTTACCTCTGAACTGCGCGGCGAATTTACTATCGTCAAACCCGTCAATAATCGTAGCAATATCGCGCAATCTGATAATGCCGCCACTGGGTGTCTGGCGAATTATAATATCGCCAAACTCATCCTCTGTATTGGCCAGAGCCCGTGCGCGCAATTGTAGGTTACCGCCTGATGTACTGACCGTTCCGGCCGATAGATTAACCGATGAACCGGAAATTTCCTGCGCCACTTGTGAGAATGTCAGACCATATTGACGCAAAGCCGTCTCAGAAATTTCAATGGTGACCTGTTCGGGACGTTTGGAAATTTGCTCCGTGAGTTGCAAACCTCCTAGTTTCGATAATTCCTGACGGATTTTATTGGCTTCGCGTTGCAAAACGAGCGGGTCTTCATCACCATAAAGCGCCAAAAACATAGCATCAGCGCGCAATTCCCTGCGCACGACTTGGGGTCTGAAACTGTCAACGGGAAGGTTCTGTATAGCATCAACCCGCGTTTGCACTTCATTGAGCAATTTCTCATAATCAATACGCAGTTTTGTTGTAATCTCGACTGTCGCCTGACCTTCACTGCCTGTGGCTTCAATAAAATCTATACCATCAAGTCCGTCTACCGCTTCCTCAATACGCACAATTAATTGTTCTTCAACATCGCGGGGCGAAGCCCCAGGCCACGAAACCGTTACATTAATGCCGTTGACGTTAATATTCGGGATAAACTCCCGGTCGAGACTAAAATAGCCTGTAACGCCAACAATAAACATGGCGGCCATAATGAGGTTAGCGGCAATGGGGTTTCTGACGAACCAAGTAATGAGCGATTTCATTTTGGACTCTCTTTACCAGTCGCGACCGTTCCACCGCCGGGCGAGCGGGCTAACGCCGCAGAGTTTTCATTGGGGTTTTGATTTGAGTTCTCAGGGTCTTTTTTCTTTAAAGGTTTCGGTTCCTTTTTCAATTTTATCTTCCACCACGGGCGTTCACTCTCCGCCTTGGCTTTTTCTTCGGCATCTTTAACGAGTTGTTGTTTTAGCCAGTCTGGCTGTTCAGGCGTTGCAAGCGTAATACTCGGGTCATGTGCGTCCAGAACCCGCAAGGGCGTTTCAACCCAAGAGCGCTCCATGGGTGAGAGGACTACCAGCTCCCCGGATTCTACGCCGCTCTTTAAGACGGCACGATCAGAATTAGTATCCAGAACCTCGACTTTTCGAATTTCCGCCTTGCCCTTATGATCAACAATGAAGACTTCTGAATCAGGACGCAAACCATCGCGCGAGAAAGTTATGGCGTCATTATAAACACGTCCTTTTAGCGCGGCATCGACAAATAAACCCGGAGCTAAGGGCACCCCGTAATTAGACACGCCTTTGACGTAAGGATCATAGACTTCAACAATGGCAAATAAAGCGCGGGTCTGCGTGTCATAAAGACTATCGGTCCGCATGATTTTACCGGACCAAACCTGCCGCTCCCCAGCGACAATAGCGCTGAGTTCGACGGACGGGGCGGAGGCCCGGTTCTTCGCCACAAAAGCAATTGGCAAATCAATCTTTTGCAGATCAGAATCTGTAAGCGGCAAACGGACCTCTACAATTTGTGTCGAAAAAATCCGGCCTAAAGGTGTACCCGGCGAGACAAATTGACCAATATCGGAGCTTTTAGAGCGTACACGCCCGTTAAAGGGGGCGACGATATTTGTCCGCGTTAATTGTAATTTGGCATTTTCCAAATCCGCCTTTGCGGCTTGTAAGGCCGCTTCAGCCTGTTGGCGCTGTGGTTGACGCAAGGCCAGCGCGCTGGGTTGTCCTCGCCCTAATTCAGCATAGTCTTGGCGGGCAATTTCACCCTCCGCAATTTCGCGCACCAATTGTTGCTCGGCCTGCGCCACATTCGCCGACGCCCTAATCACAGCCACTTGAAAATCAGCATCTTCAATTCTGACCAGAGTTTCCCCTTTTTTAAAAATACCGCCCCGTATAAAATTCGGGGAAACAAAAGTGATTTTACCCCCGACTTGCGGGACCAGATCAATTTCGGATTGCGGACGCGCCTCGCCCTGTGTGGTAATTTCAAGCTCAACATCTTCTTGGACGGCCCGGTCGGCGATAACGGCTAATGTGTTAAAGCTCCGCTTCTTCCCCTGGGGTTTTTCATTCGCTTTCACCACCAAAAACGTCACTAGCGCAAAGGCTCCAAGAATAGCCAAAACAATAAAGACCATCAAAATTTTACGGGAAAGCCCGGCTTCGCTATGTCCTACAGGATTCTGCATTTATTGTCTCAAACCTTGGTCTATCTTTAATATATAATTTTGCGGGCTACAATCCATATATAAGCACCTGCGCACTGCGCGTCGTTTCAGCGGGGAGAACACCCAAATCGCCACCCCCCAGCGCCAAATGCAATCTGACCCGATTGGCCAGTCTTTCTTTCTGCGCAGAAATGAGTTGTCCCTCCGCCGAAATACGACGGGTTTGAGCATCGAGTAATTGCAAGATAGTCGCAAGGCCTTCTGTGTAGCGCAATTCCAGACGCTGTTCAGCCTTCAAAGCTTCCTCAACGGCCCGCTCTAGAGCCTGCTCGCGTTCATGAAGTCGGGTTTCGGCATTAAGCGCATTCTCGACTTCAAGATAGGCCTGTAAAACAATATCGACATAGGTTTCCAGCTCTGTACGAAATTCGGCTTCTTGTTGACGTATATCTGCCCTTATGCGCCCACCTTGAAAAATAGGGCCAGATATGTTCCCGGCTATATTGGCAACAATTGAATCAATATTAAACAATTCAGCAACGGAGGGCGCACCGTCACTAAGCTGACTTGTGATCGAAAATTGCGGCAAGAGGTTTTTCCGGGCGACATCCACATTCAACCCTGCAGATTCCAGCCTGTAATAGGCGGCGATAACATCAGGGCGTCTCTCGAGAATATCGCCGGGTATGCCAATATCGGGCAGGTCCGGCAGCCCCGGAAATTCCAAACCGCTTTCAAGTTCATTGGCGGGATATCGGCGCAATAAGACTTCAAGCTGGCGTGTTGTTGCCGCCAATTGCTGCCGACGTGTGGCCTGCAGGGCCTCGGCATTGGCAACGGATGAGCGCGCTAGGCGGACATCACTTGAGCCGACAACGCCGCCTTCAAAACGTCTTTGGGTAAGCTCAGAAGCGCGTTGCAATGTCGCAACATCGCGCTCAGATAATTCAACCAGTCGGGCCGCCTCGATCAAATTAAACCATGCCTGCGTGACCTGACCCGCAATGGACAGGCGCGTGGCCGCATAATCCGAACCTAGGGCGAGGCTTTGGGCCTCGCTTGATTTGATCTGGTCTTTAATGCGTCTCCAGACATCGATTTCCCACATGGCATTAGCACCGCCTGAAAAAGCTCCCTGATTAGGATTAAAAGCCCGTGTATTTATTGTCCGGCTTATACCGCCTTGCCCGTTTATAGTAGGCAGTCTATCGGCACGGGAAATATCACTCCGCGCCAAACCAGCTTCGTAGCGGCCAAGCGCGACTTTGATATCAGTATTATTTTCCAAGGCCTCATCAACGAGGCTTGCCAGCTTAGCAGACCCGAACTGCTCAACCCAGTCATTATTGGGGACCCCGCCAAAACGGGCACGCACACCGTCCTCACTCCATTGCTGATTTGAGCTTGTCACCACATCAACATTAAGAGCTGTCGGCTCCGGCTTGAGGTCCAAACTCATACAGGCTGTAAGGCTGATTAAACAGCTTATGAGAACAATCGGAAATCGCATGAAGCTCTTTTCACTTCTAGGTTAAATTATTGCGTGTAAAAAACATAACACCCTTTGCTTTTCACGGCTAGCGTTTACAGCCTAGAATGAATACGGCCCAAAGCCATAAATTGCACCTAAAAAAACCGTTAGACGGACATTCAATTTCGACTATCAACAATCCGCTGCCTTCAAGCCCTTGCACTGATACCAAACATAGGCTTTACGGAAATTATGATCGGCAAGACACAAACACCCGCAATGCGCCATCAGCCTACGCACACCTCACATAACGGGGTTAAGACGCCTGCCATAGCCTCCGGCAATCAGGCACAAGACAGCTCTCAGGGCGGATTTCACAAAAAAGATCTTATCTTTGTAGCTGTATTCGGGGCGCTAATCCTGCTGTCCTTCGCCGCTATCTATAGTATTAATATTCTCGGCGCTATCTGGGCTGTTCTTATATTTATTTTGGGCCTGATCGTTTATAACAGAAAAGCGCAGGCAAACGACATAAAACAGACATTCATACCCCAACAAACCTTGGCCAGTACAATTTTACGCGGCGAAACCCGTCTGGCTGACGCCTTTGAAGAAGCGATCATAATTTTGGAAGGTGACCTGCGTATCACCTATGCCAATCCAGCAGCCCAAAAAATGTTAGCCATAGAAAAACCCGGTCAGGGCCTCGCGACAGTTATGCGCAACCCGGCGGTTATAGAGATGGTCCAAACCGTCACCCAAGGCGGAAAGCCTGATACGGTCACATTTCATGTCGAAACACCTCTGGACCGACATTACCGCAGTTTCGCAGCGCCTATTTCAACGACTTTTGAAACGGAGACAAAAAACCGCGCCTTGCTGGTTTTATATGACGTGACCGATATTGTCCGGGCCAATGATTTGCGCTCAGACTTTCTCGCTAATGCCTCCCATGAGCTTAAAACCCCCATTGCATCACTTTTAGGATATGTTGAAACCCTGCGCGGCCATGCCAAAGATGACGAGAAAGCCCGTGAGAAGTTTCTGCGTATTATGCAGGAACAGGCCGAGCGCATGCAGCGCCTGATTGATGATCTTTTATCGCTACGCCGTATCGAGCTTTCTCAACATATTGCGCCCACCCAAACCATCAATTTTCACCAGACAGTACAATCCGTCATCGAGATTGTTGCCCCAATTGCCCAAAGGCGCCAAGTTACGCTAAAGTATACAGGCTCTGAACAGCCCCCATTAAGGGGCAGCCATGATGATCTCCTTCAGGCCGTTTTGAACCTTGTTGATAATGCGGTGAAAATCTGCCCCCCTGAAAGCGCCGTCCATCTGACACTGGATCAAGTCGAGCACTGGATACCGGGCGAAGAGTTTGAAACAAATGGCCCGCTTCCTAATGCTATAAGGCGGCGCATAAGTACGCCTGAATCCGGAGCTGATTTTTTTATTCGCCTGCGTATTCTGGATGAAGGCCCGGGAATTGACCGCGAGCATATCCCGAGATTGGGTGAAAGATTTTACCGCATTTCGGATGAGCGCAAGAAAAAAGGCACTGGTTTGGGTCTGGCGATTGTCAAACATATTATACGCGCGCACCGGGGCGGGCTTTATGTGCAAAGCGAGATTGGGAAGGGAACGGAATTCACCCTAATTCTACCCGGTACATATCCAAATTAGGGAATTCACTTGGCCACCAAACTTATCCCCTGCTAGAAGGCACAGGGCTTATAGTGTTATAAAATTGTAATATTATTGTCATATTTTGGCAATTATATTAGCTTATCCCTAGGCAAAACAGGATTAGGATCATGCAAAACGTAGCAGAACATATCGTATCGGGCTTTGACGAAGAATTAAATATGCTCTCAACGACAATCGCCCAACTCGGCGGTGTTGTCGAAACCATGGTGGCTGATTCCGTGAAATCCTTGAAAACGCGTGATGACGATCTCGCCAATTCCGTCATTGAGCGCGACCGGCAGGCCAATTTATTACAGGAAAAAATTGACGATGATGCCATGCGGATATTTGCCCTACGGCATCCTATGGCTACAGATCTAAGACGGGTCATCGGCTCGATTAAAGTCGCAACAGATTTGGAACGTGTCGGTGATCTGGCTGAAGGCATTGCCAGACGGGCTCTGACCGTCAATGAGAGTGAAAGCCTGGCATTGGCCAAAGGGGTTACCCGTATGGGCAAGCTGGTCAAATCCCAATTAAAGGAATCGCTGGATGCTTTCCTCACAGATAATGTCAAAAAGGCCAAACATGTCTGGCTGGGCGATGAGGATGTAGACGAGATGTATAACTCCCTGTTTCGGGAACTTCTGACATATATGATGGAAGACCCCCGAACGATTTCATCAAGCGCAGGGCTGCTCTTTGCTGCTAAGAACCTCGAACGGATTGGCGACCACGCAACGAATATAGCCGAAACTATCTACTTCATTGTAGAAGGCACGCCGTTGACTTTCGAGAAGGCCAAACAAGTCGAAAGCTAGACCGCACCAATGAAGCCCTATATTCTTATTGCGGAAGACGAAGAGGCCATAGCGACCTTGCTGGAATATAATTTCATCAAGGAAGGATATGAAGTCGGCCTGGCGACAAATGGGGAAGAGGCCATTATTATGGCCAAGGAAAGACCGCCGGACATCGTAATCCTTGACTGGATGATGCCGCAATTATCCGGCATTGAAGTCTGTCGTCGATTACGCCGGAACCCCAAAACCCTGACGACGCCGATCATTATTCTGACAGCCAGAGGTGAAGAAGGCGATAAGATTACCGGATTGGATTTCGGGGCAGACGACTATGTGACCAAACCCTTTTCCACGCCGGAATTACTCGCCCGTGTAAGAGCCTTGCTCAGGCGGACCCAACCCTCAATTTTGGCAGACATTGTCCGACAGGGTGATATCGAGATTGACACGAAAGCCTTTCGCGTGCGCCGTGCCGACAAGGAAATTCATCTCGGCCCGACTGAATACCGTTTGCTGGATCACTTTATGCGTCACCCTTCGCAGGTCTTTTCGAGAGAACAATTGCTTGATTCTGTCTGGGGACGCGATGTTTATGTTGAGGCGCGCACCGTTGACGTACATATTGGCCGCTTGCGCAAAGCCTTGTCATCGCCCGGCCAAAAAGACCCTATACGGACCGTCCGCTCTGCCGGCTATGCTTTTGAGGTTCAATCCGCTGGATAGACTTATAAAAAGATAGTGACAAACTGTATGGCTTCGGCGACCAGATCGCCTTCAGTATTCCAATAGCGCATGATCTGGGAGGAATATCCTTTCTCCGCAGAACTGAGTTTCGTTTCTACATGCCACCATCCCTCACGCGTTGTTATATCCTCGCGCATAAAATTCACCGTCCAGTTTACAGAACTTATAGGCGCAAATTGCGGCATAAGGGGTGAGGCCGCGGGGGGTAAAAGGTCGCCGAGCGTTAAAAGGCTAATCACGCCCTTCCGCGAGGACGGGTCCACCATACGTGCCCAAACCCGCATATCCGGCTTTTTTGCACCGCTCATGGGCAATTGACCTTCTAGAAGACGTGTCTCAAAATTATGGATAAAACCGGGAACCATACTCTTGACCTGAGGCGGGAACATTTGTGGTGTCTTTTCAGGCTGACTAGCAGAGGGCGCTGGAAAGTCTTGGGTAATGACCGAGTCCCGCGAGGCCGCGAAAATAAAGACAATATGGGAAACCAGCTTATCCTCGACATAGCCCTGCACACATATAGAGGTCACATTCCGGCCCCGCCGTAACAAATGTGCTTTAAACAGGGGATTGCCTGTTACAGGACCTATAAATCCGATTTGGGCAGACCGCAAAGGTGGCAAATCCTCAAAAGACCCCATTGCCGTATGCAAGGACAAGCCGCTGGTTAGACCGCCGTAAATTGTCCGTCCCTGTTTCCAACTTGAGGGAACATTATATTCAAAGCCCCCGTCCTTACGCAGCGCGCCGTCTAGAATTGTGTTTAATCCGGTACTCGGCTCCATAACTCTATCCTAAACAAACCGCCCGTGAGACACGCCTTCTGATTTGGTTCTATATGCATGCATTTTAAATCTATGTGGCACGTTATCTCTGTAACAAGCCAGTCTAAAGGCAAAAAATCAGCCCTCTTCAACAGAGGCGCTTTGTAATTGCACATAATTTTGAATACCCATCTGTTTGATCAGATCAAATTGGGTCTCCAGGAAGTCCACATGTTCTTCTTCATCAATCAAAATGGTCTGTAATAAATCCCGGGAGCCATAATCACGCACACTTTCGCAATATTCCACAGCGTCGCGGTACATAGGCACCGCCTCATCCTCGAGCTTCATATCACATTCCAGAATTTCCTGAACGGTCTCGCCAATATATAGTTTCCCAAGATCTTGCAGATTTGGCAGACCGCCTAAGAACAAAATACGTTCAATGATTTTATCGGCATGCTCCATCTCTTCGATAGATTCTTTATACTCTTTCTCGGCCAGCTTGGAGACGCCCCAATCCTTGAGCATACGCGAATGCAGAAAATATTGATTAATGGCCGTCAGCTCTGCTTTCAAAGCCTTGTTTAACCACTCAATGACTTTCTTGTCTCCGCGCATATAGCCCTCCTTTTGAGCGTATAATGAATATAAGATTGATGCCAAAATCTTGCCGCGCCTGCAATGTCAAAACCCGCCGAAAACCGACTTATTTGCGCATGTGCAAATCACTCGCACGAAATTCTTCGCACATGAAAATCATGTGCGATAAGCTAGGTTATTTTCGAGAGATTAAAGCCGGGCGATAGCCGCAAAAATCTGGCGCTTGGCCTATTCGGCGGCTTCGTAGGCAATACGCTCTTGAACCTGTAACTTATCGAGACGCGCCTGAATGGAGTCCTTACAGGCCCCGCAATTAAACGCCTTGCCACAAATGCTTTGCACTTGCATTGGCGTGCGCGCACCCGCCCTATGGGCCTTGTCGACAGCCTGAGTATTAATATTATTGCAGACGCAATGGATCATAATTTTACATACCCTATTTGCGAATGAATGTCAAGTGCGTTGCGAATGATTTGCAATACTAATTACAGTTAACAAAGGCCTAAGATTTAAGGTTAACAAGGCCTTATCAAACAGGGTTAACAAAACCTTACTGGGAACGGTTTACTATGGGCGATTTGGAAACGCTCAATTACTTAGGGCTGGGCGTTTACTCGAGAACGGCCGTGCCACCTTCAGTGAACCGCACAACCTCCTGCACATTCTGCATTTGGTTATTTTGGCCCTCTCTCAACAAGCCGTTTTTTTCGATCCAATAGCCAAGTTTCGCTCGGTCAAAATAATTCCCGGCCGATAAGATTTCACCCCCACTGACCTTAATGGCAACTTTGGCATTATAAATCTTATTGCGTTCAAACCGGATATGTCTTGCCTCTTTTTGCAATCTAAGCGCTTTTGCACAATTGTGAAATTCATTGTTTTCAATGATAAAGTTTCTACCGCGGGTTATTTGTATAGCCTTATCTTCACAGTCGTAAAACTTGGAGTCTTTTATAGTCACATGATGTGGTATTGATTTGTTTTTACCCAGCTTAATCGAGATAGCATCTTCACATACATCAAGGTTCACAATATTCGAAATCGTTACATGTGAGCCGCGAACATGAATGCCGTCTGGTGCATTTTTCATTCGCAGGTTTTGCAATGTTGCCCCCTCCATAATCTTGAACATTGGCGGCATGCCTTCTTTTTGGGAACAATCACCGACACCAGTCCATTCGTAAAGCGCGTCCCTGCCGTCAAATGTCTCTCCTTTAGCGACAATAATTGTCTTGCTAACCCTAATCAGGCTGTCTGGTTTGCTATCAGATAATGAAGCCGCTTGTGGGTTGGAACTGACACAGGCGCACACCGTGCAAGACACGCTTATCAAGAGACAAAAAGTTTTGAAATGTTTCATGACAAGACTGATAAACAGCTTGTTTAAAATTTCAAATTTAAATCGTTTTCAATTCCCGACCGTCATCGGGCTGATATTGTGGCTTGGTCTCTATCTGATATTGGCTTAAAGCTCGGACATGTCAGATTTTTCGTCTTTAAAAATTGCTATTTTCGGGGCCGGGTCAATTGGATGTTATGTCGGGGGGCAATTGGCCAGTATTGGTGCGGATGTCATTTTTTTGGGGCGCCCCGCCTATCAAAAAGCCTTACGCGAAAACGGATTGACCCTTACCCATTTTAGTAAAAAACCCCTTCACATAAAACCAGATAGTTTTCGATTTACAGTTTCCGCCAAAGACATATCCCACAGTCATATCATCATTGTCTCTGTGAAATCACAAGACAGCACCGCCGCCGCCAAAACCTTGGCGCAACACGCCCATAAGGATGCCGTTATAATCAGTTTTCAAAACGGTGTCGCAAATGCAGAGGTTTTACGTAAACACTTACCCGGTCATATTGTTCTGGGTGCCGTCGTGCCTTTTAACGTCACGGGTAAAGGCGAGGGTGTTTTTCACAGTGGTACGGACGGTGATCTAACGATTGAAGCCCATACGGTTCCCGTCCTATCAAAATTGCAAGCCGCTTTTCTCGCCGCAGATCAGGGGTGCGCGGTCTCGGAAAATATTGAAGCGGTACAATGGGGAAAATTACTGGTAAACCTCAATAATGCGCTTAATACATTAAGCGGAGGTACGCTATATGAAGGCCTGATCCAGCGTAATTACCGCAAAGCTATGGCAGATATGGTTGAAGAAGCGCATGGTATTGTTTTGGGCGCAGGCATTACACCGGCCCCCTTTGGACAAGCAGATCCGGAAAAAATGATCAAAACCCTGCGCCTTCCTAATATCGCCTATAAATCGATTATGAATTCTATTGTGAAAATTGATAAACGGGCACGCTCTTCCATGCTGGATGATCTGGAAGCCGGACGCCCCTCGGAAATCGACTATCTTCAAGGCGAAATCGTCAGTCTGGCTCAAAAAACGCAGCAAAAGGCCCCGATAAACAAAGCCGTATTAGAGAGGGTAAATACCGTATTTAAAAACGCGCACTCACCCCGATTATCCGGGAAAGATATTTATAGGCTCGTCAGGGACGCCAAAGCCTGAAAACTGGCCATTAAATACCCGCTTTAAATTATGGCGCAACCCGCTTTCATTTGCGGGTCTATGTTAAGGTATAGGTAAGATCTCGCTCGACCTGAAAATACACCAAACCGACTGAAAATCTATTGTAAGACTAGCTTTCATTTACGATGGTTTGTTCATCTCTTGATAAGACATGGCGGATTTTCCTTTCAAAATCAAAACAGTCTTTAGGGTTTATAAACCATACTCTTTTAGGCCAAGACTATGCCGCCCGCACAAAAACAGACAAAACCTATTGACTTGTCATCCTATCGCCAGCCTAAACGCGAGGCAGGGCGCTACCAAGCCGTTGAAATGTGTATTGAGCCCGGAGCAGAAAAATTACTGGATGATATGGGGCGGCGAATGAAAACCAAAGCGCGCTCCAAGGTCATTGACGCAGCCCTTACCCATATCCGGGAAACCGTCCACGCCTCGGAAGTCGGGGCCTGGTTTTCAGAACCCCGCTTTGCGCCTATGCGGCGTACCACTATTCGCATTTCAGTTGAAAATGCCCAATATCTGTCTTTTATCGCCGCCTTGGTTGAAAAGGGCCGCCCTGTCATTCTTTTGGACTTGGTCTATTTTGCGGCGGTTAATTTAAGCCGCGAAGATCTGGAAAGCCTGAAAGGCTAGGTCCTGAAAAGAGGCCGATCACCGCCTATCACATACGGGTTTGAAATTTGTGACAAGCTCGGCTAGGCTGGGATATGGTCGAACTCCTATTCCAGACGCGAGACTTATTCGCCTTTTTTCCGCAACTCACGCAAGGACAATGGACGCTTCATATCCTTATCTTTGCTATAAACCTTATACTCTTTCTATTTGCGGCGCCTTTACTCAAGCTCATCGACCCAGACACAAAGTCGGTCAAAATCAGGATGTTCCAAGGCTTGAACCTCCTATTTTTCGGCTTGCACGCCGCCGACCTGCTCTTATTGGGCGCAAATAGTAATTATCAGCACTATTTTATAAATCTGGGTTATTCACTCGTCGTAATCTATCTGACCATGTTGATTTACAGTATTTTTGGCGCGCTTACTAAACGCCGTTTTGGGCGCAAAAAAATAGTAGATGAAAAACCGGTCTTTGTGGAAACCTATTCCTCCCGCCTTGTTAATCTCGTCATGCTGGTGATTATCTGGTTTAGCGCTATTTATGCGCTGATTAAAATATGGGGCGCAGATAGCCTATTAGAAACGACCGGGGTTTACGGCATTATCGCTGCCTTTCTAGCCTTTACCAGCTCGATCTGGGCCCCGGATATCTTAAGCGGCTTGATTATTCTAAACTCGGATACAATTGAGGACGGCGATGTTGTCAAAATTGACGGACATCCAAATGAATATGTTATCTCGCGCATTACACTGATCTATATGGTGCTCTATGATATCAGGCAGAACAACCGCGCCATTATACGGAATTCCAAATTCATGGACCAACGGGTCGATAATTACTCGCGCGTTGCCAGTACGCGCGGCTTACGCCAGTCTATCGTCTATAAAATTGGGTATCCGCAATTTAATGGACACCGCCAAGCTCGCCTTGAGCAATTAGCGGCTTTCAAAAAAAATATTGATGATATGTTCTCTACCGCCAATGAGGCCTGCAAGGAAAAAGAGGATATCAAGATTAATGAGGGCAAACCCTTTGACTGGGCTTTGACCAGTACAGGGGATTACGCACTTGAATATACTTTATGGGTTTATCTGGAGCGTATTCCCAGTACGAAAATAACCCGGGCTATCCGCCAACATCTGATCGGTACATTATTTAAAGTCAATGAAGCGGTTTATGACGCCTCCATCGCCGAAGATATTGATCTCTCCACACCGGATGTTTTATCGGTCGGCTTATCAAATCCGCCTAGCCCGACACCCGCCAGCCCTGCAAAGCTCCTGCCACAATCGGAAACGGGCGGCAATCCGATCGCTTAATTAGTCTGTCAGCCCCAAGCTTTCTTTAAGTGGGCCTTCTTGAGGCATACCAATGGCATGGAAGCCACCGTCGACATGGTGGGTTTCACCCGTACAGGACAAGCCAAGGTCGGAGAGAAGGTAAAGGGCTGCACCCGCCACACCGACCGGGTCAGTATTATCCTGCAAGGCGCTGGCAGCTTTGTTAAACCTAAACATATGGCGTCCTGAGCCTATACCTGCGGCTGCCAAGGTTTTAATCGGTCCGGCAGAAATCGCGTTAACACGGATGCTGCGAGGGCCCAGATCAGCCGCGATATAACGCGCCGAAGCCTCAAGAGCAGCTTTTGCTACGCCCATAACATTATAATTTGGTACAACGCGCTCTGATCCCAGATAGGTCAATGTCACCATTGCCCCGCCATCATTCATGATGTGGGACGCGCGGCGGGCCGCATCGACAAAACTATAGGCAGAAATATCAAGGGCCGACTTAAAACCGTCACGTGTCGTATTATCAACAAACGAGCCTTCAAGCTGATCTTTGCCCGCAAAAGCTATGGCATGAACCAGAAAATCTATCTTTCCCCAAGCCTCTTTAAGTGTGTGGAATGTCGATTCCATTTGCTGGTCATTCGTAACATCACAATCGCACAAGATAGGTTCCGCATTTGAACCTTTAGGCTGCACGCTTTCTGCCAGAGGGCGTACACGCCGCAATAATTTGTCGCCTTGATAGGTAAAGGCCATTTCCGCCCCCTGAGCGGCCAATTGTCTGGCAATCGCCCAGGCAATCGAGTTTTTATTGGCTACCCCCATTATAAGGCCGCGCTTGCCGGCCATTAAGGTACCTGTTGGAAAAATTTGTTCGGCCATATTATCTCGCTTTCTTCCCTCTCCTAATCGCCCAGAGGTCAAAATACAATATTTTCAGCAGATATATTGCCGCATAGGATACAAATAATCGTAGCTCCAACATTAATACTAGTAGAAAAACATCGCTTTTATTGTAATTTAAGGTAGATCATATGAGAATGGTTATTTGTCTATGTAAATTTTCACATTAGACAAACGCTAAGGGATGCAAACATATAGGATATGAGTGAGTTTGATCAAACGCTAAAATGTCTGGACGATATTTTAAATTCTGAATGTCCGGAAATAATTTTTTCGCACTTAGTCGACTATACCAAAAAATTTGGCATAGACTATGTGACGACGAGCCGTCTGGCGCCCGAACCCCTCATTCAGACAAAACCTTATTTTTTCAAAACGACTACCCCAAAAGACTGGGTGAAAATCTATGTTGATAACCACTATATCGCTATTGATCCCGTGCCAAAATATGCACGGCGCAATACGGCGTCCTTTATGCAGGAGGAGGCCTTAAAAAACCTGACGAAAGAGCAAGAAAAATTCTTGAAACACTGCCGCGAGTATAACATCAATCACGGCTTCATCGTACCTATACATCAGTCAGGTCAATACCCTTCTTGCGTGGTTTATACCTCAAAGTCACCCTTCAAGCTTGCCCCCATATCAGCGTTAAGTCTTGAAATGGTCGCCCGGATTGCCTTTGAGCGCCTAACAATAAATTATGACCGGGTCAAAAACATTAGCCCTATAAAACTCTCCAATAAAGAACGGCAAATTCTACAGCTTGTGTCTCTTGGTAAAACCAATTGGGAAATTGGAAAAATTTTAGATATTAGTGAATTTTCTGTTCGCGATTACCTTTCCGGTCTCTCAAAACGATTTGAAACGAGTAATCGCACGCACACAGTAACCCATGCCTTGCAACTCGGCCTTATAACATTATAGGCCCAAGCACGTATTTACCGGCCTGACTATCGCTACCCCTAGATTTGTAGGGGTAGACCAAACGGAAGATTCCTTCTTATATATTACTGACGCAAACTCATATGAGGCATCGTATGAATTACGTTATACTACAGGTTGTGGTCGTGTATCCACTGTGCCCCGTGGAAAGTGGCCACGACCTGTATCTTATTAAATATCCCGACTTATAAAGACTAAAGGACCGCCTGTAATTTCAGGTCAAAAATATCAGACTTTAGAAAAAATAACGCAGCCATTTGTTCCGCCAAATCCGAAACTGTTTGACATAACAGTCCGTAATTTAGCATCGCGGGTCTCGCGGACAATATTAACGGCCGGTAGTTCCGGATCCATCTCGGATATATTTATGCTCGGCGCAACAAAGCCTTGATCCATCATAATCAGGCTGTAAATCGTTTCCTGAACACCCGCCGCGCCCAAACTATGACCCGTCATGGATTTCGTGGCTGAAATCAAAGGGCTGGTCTTGTCTCCAAACACACGGGCAATGGCCTTAGTCTCAGCGACATCACCCACCGGGGTCGAGGTGGCATGGGGATTTATATAGTCAATTTTATCGATCTTGCGATCCGCGGCATCCTTAAGCGCCATTTTCATAGCTCTTTCAGCGCCCTCCCCGCTGGGGGCCACCATATCATAGCCATCGGATGTGGCGCCGTAACCGGTGATTTCGCCGTATATTTTCGCGCCCCGCGCCTTGGCATGCTCGTAACTCTCCAGCACAATCATACCCGCACCGCCCGCAATAACAAATCCGTCCCGACTGACATCAAAGGCCCGGCTTGCTGTCATCGGTGTATCATTATATTTGCTGCTCATAGCGCCCATGGCATCAAATAGAGATGTCAGAGGCCATTCTATTTCTTCACCACCGCCCGCAAACATCACATCCTGCTTGCCCCATTGTATCTGCTCACAGGCCGCCCCAATACAATGTAAGGATGTCGTGCAAGCCGATGTGATAGAATAATTCACACCCTTGATTTTAAAATGCGTCGCCAATGTTGCAGACACCGTCGATGACATAGCCTTAGGAACCGCAAAGGGGCCAATACGTTTCGGGCTGGTATTTTTACGGGTTATGTCGGCCGCGCGGACTATTTCTAAAGCAGAGGGTCCGCCTGAGCCCGCAATAATACCTGTGCGCGGATGCGATATCATCTCTTCTTCCAGCCCCGCATCCTCAATCGCCTCCATCATAGCGACTGCGGACCACCCTGCCGTATCGGCCATAAACCGGAAAGACCGCTTTGGGACATGATCTTTAGCAATAAGACTCGGACGGCCGGAAATTTGAGAGCGAAAGCCCATCTCGACTTGGGCCTCATCCGTATCAATTCCTGAACGTCCGGCCTTCAAACTCTGCGTAACTTCCGGGACATTATTGCCTATACAGGATACAATACCTAAACCGGTTACAACAACACGCTGCATTTACGCCTCTCCATCTTGGGGTACAAATAACCCAACCCGTAAATCTTTCGATTTATAGATCAGTTCATCATCTGCAAACATCTTACCATCCGCAATACCTAAAACAAGCCGTCGCCTGACAACACGTTTTATATCAATTTCGTAACGCACATTCTTAATATCCGGCGTGACCTGTCCGGAAAATTTTACTTCCCCGACGCCCAAAGCCCGGCCTCGCCCCGGAGAGCCAGACCACCCTAGCCAGAACCCGACCAATTGCCACATCGCATCAAGGCCAAGACATCCTGGCATGACCGGGTCGCCGCTAAAATGACACTCAAAAAACCACAAACTCGGCGTAATGTCCAAATTGGCAATAATCTTACCTTTATCATATTCCCCGCCCGTATCGGATATATGGTTTATCCGGTCGAGCATTAGCATAGGAGGCAAGGGAAGTTTGGCATTGCCTTGACCAAACAAGCTATGCGTTCCGCTTTCGATCAATTCATCATAATCATATGAGGATTGGATTTTTTTCATGGACTATATCCTAATTTCGACTGCAGGATAAACTATGCCTCTGTAAACTCAAGTGATGTTAAACAGAAATTCGCGGATTGATGGTACAATTTAACGCAGCTATTCACACTCTGTGCAAAGCGGGGTCTTAAAGGGGGGCCGCCCCCCAGAAAAACTGCCTTTGCGCCCAGCCTTTATATCCTGTTGGCGCTTTGAATTTACACCAGCCTTGCGTATTACAATTCTCGAGTTTCAATAAAACTTGCGGGGCAATTGTCGCCTCGATGCGGGCGTTTTCATCCGGGCGCCGGTAGAGAGCGGTTTCTTGCAAGGCAAGAACAGTACGCTCACCCGACAAGGCCGGTTTATGAATCCAGCTTTCATCCCCGTGAATATCACGCACCTTTCGCCAAAAATCGGTCTCGGCCACTACAATGAGCGGTAAGCCACGGCGGCGATATTGCCACGCCACGGCATGCCCGAGACTGGGTCCCGTGCGCCCATTGACCGTTCCGACTTTCAAAGACACATAGCGCGGCACAGGAAACCCCGAGGGTGTGTCTTTTGAAGACACTTTGTGAAAACGGCCCTGAGAATTCGCTAAAGTCGCCTCCTGCGAATATGATATAGTGGATTGCGCCCAAGCTGGTAGACTGCCTGACAAAGACAGGGCAGCGAAGGTCTGGCCCGCAAAAATCAGACATGTTCTCAAAATTCTCAATTCATATCCCACTATGTCGATTTGCCCCGCAGGCCCCGTTTGAACCCCGTTCAGGCTTTGTGGAACAAAGCTCTAAATGAGACGTAAATTTTTCAAGATTTCCTGCTATTATCGGATATTTAAGACTTATTGATCATGGCAGACCGCCATTTTCGATTAAATTTTACTCGCCAGATGATGGATTGATCGTTATGTTATGCCTGTCAAAAAGACATATATTCAAATATATGTTTACCTATCTATGGTCCAATTGGACGCATGGCTGTAAAGGATCAAAGGAATAAGAGCCCTTATGACCACGAAAAATTCGATCCCGCGTCAGCCGCGTGTAATTATAACGCGGAAATTACCTGAAAGTGTTGAGGCCAGGCTGGGGGATTTATTTGATGTTCAGCTAAATTCAAGTGACATCGCCATGTCACGCGATGCCTTGATAAAAGCGGTGCAAGATTGCGATATATTGGTACCTACCGTGACAGATCACATTGACGCAGAAATAATAGAGGCGGCAGGCCCGCAACTAAAGCTAATAGCCAATTTCGGGGCGGGGACAAATCATATAGATGTAGCCGCGGCTTATGCCAGAAAAATCATGGTCACCAATACGCCCGGCGTCTTAACCGAAGATACGGCAGATATGGCAATGGCCCTTATTTTAGCCGTACCCAGACGTCTTGTAGAAGGCGATAGGCGGACACGGTCGGGCGGGTTTGACGGATGGACCCCGACCGGTATTTTAGGCCACCGTATAAAAGGTAAAAAACTGGGTATAATCGGTCTGGGACGGATTGGCCAAGCCATCGCCCGCCGCGCTCAAGCCTTCGGACTTGAAATTCATTACCATAATCGCCGTCAGGTTTCCGGGCCAATCGAGGCCGAGCTTAATGCAAAATACTGGGGTAATTTAGACGCCATGCTAAGCTCCGTCGATATCGTCTCCATTAATTGCCCGTCTACACCCAGTACCTATCACCTTATCAATGAAAAACGATTGGCGTGTATGTCACCGCAAAGCTATATCATTAATACGGCGCGCGGGGAGATCATTGACGAGGCCGCCTTAGCAGAGGCGCTAAAAGCTGGTCGCCTTTCTGGCGCCGGGCTGGACGTTTATGAAAATGAACCCAAAGTCCATCCGACATTAATGGACTTACCAAATGTTATTTTATCGCCGCATACCGGCTCTGCCACACATGAATCCCGTCAGGAAATGGGGGAGAAAGTCATGATAAATATTCGAGCCTTGCTCGATCATCATGCTTGCCCGGACCGGGTTTTACCGCCGGGTAGTACTCTGTCTAAAGCCTCCTAAAAATCATGGCGGGCCACCCCAGCGTCTTAGCCTCCCACCACCCATTAAAAAATAATCATGCGTGACCGTCAGATCATTTGTATGTGGTCAGGGCCGCGAAATCTTTCCACTGCCATGATGCGGAGCTTTGGTGCCCGCGCCGATATGACGGTCTGGGACGAACCATTCTACGCCGCTTTTCTATTAAAAACAGGCAAAGACCATCCCGGGCGCGACGAAATCTTGGCCCAGTATGAAACAAATGCCAAAATCATCGCGACCCGGTGTCAGAGCGCCGTAAAAACCCGTTACTATTTCCAGAAACATATGCCCCACCACATGGTTGAGGACTTTCCGCTGGACTGGACACATAAGGCCAGACATTTCTTTCTTATTCGTCACCCAGCGCGGGTTATTGCCTCATATGGCAAAACCAGACCGGATATGGATAGAATCGATATCGGTTTTGCCAACCAGCTTCAATTTTTCGACAAACTCGTAGATGAAACGGGTAAAACACCGCCAGTCATTGACAGTTTTGATATCCTAGCTGACCCCGAAAAGGCCTTAGCCTCGTTATGCGCAGCCTTAAACATTCCCTTTAATCCCGCCATGCTGTCTTGGTCACCCGGGCTGCATCCGCAAGACGGTATTTGGGCGCGCTATTGGTACAAATCAGTCATCAATTCAACAGGGTTTAAAACCCCGTCCCCAGACCTCCCCAATATTGAGAGTCGCCATCAGGCGCTATATGAAGAAAGCCTGCCCCTATATGAAAAACTTAAAGCCCGAAAACTCACCATTCTCTAAACACATACCCACATGTTCACCCATAAGCTGATTGCCTATGGTTAATTTTAGGCAAGCAAAAAAGTGTAAAACCATCGCCAATTCGCCCAAGCGGTGAATGGAGTCGCAATTTGTCCCCTGAGCGCCAAAATAATCTTCCCCAATAGGAGTAAGATTATGAAAATTGTCATGATAAGTCTCGCGGCCTCTATATGTATGGTCGCAAGCCCAGCCCTAGCCGGCAGCCAAGCTGGCTATAATGTCTCGCAAGAGGGACGTGTTACCGTTTACCGCGGAGCGACGTCCGCGTTGAACTATGATGCCATTGCAACATTACAAGCCCAAAAACTACAGGCCGAAGCCATCGCGTCACAAGAACGCATAGCCCGCGCCCAAATCGCAGCCAGTGAGCGTCAAAGCGCACGCGATGCGCGTCTTGAAAACCAAAGACAGCGTCTTGACCGCGCTATTTTCGTTGATCGTCCGAGCCGGGTTTTCGGCACTAATCGCGGATCATCACGCAGATTTGGCGGACAAAGATTTATTAATCCAATTGGGAGCACGCGGTTCTAGGGGGTCTAGCCCTAACCCGTCGGTCTAGTCTGAACGGCAATGGGGGCAGTTCGGATCACGGGGAAGTCGTATTTTTCGGGCTTCCCCGAATAGACCATTATAAATCCAGATAGACCCAAATATTTTATCGCCAGCTCCGGTGATTATTTTTATCGTCTCCAGTGCCATAGCCGACCCTATTAGCCCGGCTAAGGCGCCCACTACACCCACTTGGGCGCAGGTTTCAGCGTCAGGGGGTATTTCAGGCACCCAGCACCGGTAGCACGGCCCACCCCTTTGACCGGAAAAGGCTGCAAGCTGACCGTCCCAACGCCCTAAAGCCCCGGATACAAGCGGGGTTTCACACGCAAGGCTGGCGGCATTTATATCAAAACGTGTCTGAAAATTATCAACCCCGTCCAGGATAACGTCATGGCCGCGCAAAATATCATCAGCATTATCCTTGGTAAGCCGAGAGTTTAAGGCCCGCACATTGAGGTCAGGGTTTATATCCGACATTGCCTTGGCCAGAGTGTCTGCCTTTTGCGCCTTTATATCGGCCTGAGAGAATTGTATCTGGCGCTGTAAATTGGACAGATCAACCCGGTCATCATCAATAAGGGTTATGTGACCAATACCAGCTGCGGCCAAATAAAGTGCGGCTGGCCCGCCCAGTCCGCCAGCGCCAATAATCGCGATACGGGCCGCCATTAAGGCCTGCTGGCCCGGCCCGCCAATTTCTTTTAACACCAGATGGCGTGCATAGCGTTCAACATTTTCGGGTGTCATACCAGCCTTCGCATTAAGCAATTCTGATGGACTTTAATGACGTAGATAAACGCCTCTTAGACGATTTCGTCAAATAAAGGTGTCGAGAGATAACGCTCGGCGAAACTCGGAATTATCGTTACAATGCGCTTGCCTTTCATACCCGGCCTCGCGGCGACCTGCAGGCTGGCCGCAACGGCTGCGCCTGAGGAAATGCCAATCGGCACACCTTCCTCTGCGGCGACATGTTTGGCCGTACCAAAAGCGGCATCACTTGAAATTTTTACAACATTATCAATGACATCCATATCCAGAACATTTGGCAGGAACCCGGCCCCGATACCCTGAATTTTATGCGGGCCTTTTTTACCCTCAGACATCATTGGACTGCCTTCGGGCTCTACAGCTATGATTTCAATGTCAGGATTTTTTTCTTTGAGATATTTACCGGCCCCCGTGACAGTTCCTCCTGTACCGACCCCCGAAATAAAAACATCAACCTTGCCTTTACAATCATTCCAGATTTCAGGTCCTGTGGTTTTGTAGTGAATGGCCGGATTGGCTGGATTATCAAATTGTCGGGCCTGCACAGCCCCGTCTATTTCTTTACACAGTTCGTCAGCCTTGGCCATCGCGCCCGGAATACCGCCAGCGGCCTCGGTTAAAACAAGGTCGGCACCCAGAATTTTCATCATTTTGCGGCGCTCGATCGACATTTGCTCAGGCATGACCAAAATTGCCTTATAGCCCTTGGCCGCAGCGGCAAAGGCAACAGCAATCCCCGTATTACCAGACGTCGGCTCAACAATAGTCCCGCCGGGTTTAAGCTTACCTTCCGCTTCAAGGGACTCAACCATCGCAATTCCGATGCGGTCCTTGACAGAAGCCATAGGATTAAAAAACTCTAGTTTGTAACACAGATCCGCTGGCAAGCCCTCTGAAATGCGCGGAAACCGCACAAGAGGCGTTGAGCCCATTGTCTGCAAAATATTATCATAAATTCGCCCGCGACCGGCATCCACACGCTTTGTCATTCCAAATCCTTTATTACTGTATTCATAGTCATTTTATATTCGGCGTTTCCGATAGGCCAGTCGTTACCTCTTAACGACCATCCCCCATAAAACCTTTATATGTTAGGCTCCTTATGCCGAATTTTGCCCCCCGCCGTCCAGAACTAAAAAGTTCTTGTTTTGTTCTATAATTACTGTATAAATAGAACAGGAGTATTTATGGTTGCACGCATTTCAACAGTCGCTTTTGCAGGGACAGAAGCCCGTCTGATAGATGTGCAAGTGCAAATCGCCTCCAGCGGGAGCGGGTTTTCCATGGTGGGTCTGGCGGATAAAGCCGTCTCTGAAAGTCGCGATAGGGTGTGGGCCGCCTTTTCCGCCATCGGGCTGGAGCTGCCTTTTAAACGCACAATTATAAATCTGGCACCGGCCGATATGCCCAAAGAGGGCGCGCATTACGACCTGCCTATAGCCTTAGGGTTAATGGCAGCGATTGGCGCTGTACCGGCTGATGCGATTGACGGATTTTTAGCGATTGGCGAATTGTCGCTGGACGGTGCTATTGCCTCGGTCCCCGGGGCCTTACCTGCGGGTGTGTGTGCCAATAGTCATGGTCTGGGTTTGATATGCCCTCACGCTAACGGGGCAGAGGCGGCTTGGGCGGGCGATATGTCTATTCTAGCGCCTCAAAATCTTGTGCAACTGATTAATCACTTCAAAGGCACACAATTATTAAGCCGGCCTAAACCTGGCGAATTACGCCAAACGACTCTGGAATATGATCTAAAAGATGTACGGGGTCAGGAAACCGCCAAGCGCGCGCTCGAAGTCGCAGCGGCTGGCGGGCATAATATGCTTATGGTCGGCCCCCCCGGCTCTGGAAAATCCATGTTGGCGGCACGTCTGCCGGGATTATTACCGCCCCTTACGGCCGAAGAATTGCTTGATGTTTCCATGGTCCACAGCGTGGCCGGCTTGCTAAAACGCGGGCAATTATCACGCCAGCGTCCTTTTCGCTCTCCCCATCATTCTGCCTCTATGGCCGCTATGGTCGGTGGCGGTGTAGAAATCCAAAGTATACTGGAAAGTTCCATACATCTGTGTAAAGTGCCAAACTGTACTGAAAAAGTTCATCCGAAGGTTCAGTAGAGCGCTATACTTCTTCCTCGGGCGGTTGCGAGTTCAGTGTTAGTTTTACCATTCTCAAAGGGTTGTTTTTTCAAAGTTCACTACTATTTTGATATTCAAAGCTTGGAGGCAAACATGAGCGAAGAAATCAAAATGACCGAAGCAGAACGTCTGTCAACGTTCCTACTTACAGAAATAGCAAAAACACCCGATCGTCGCGAGCTGAATGATGACGACCTCGACCTGATTGGTAAGGCTGTTCGTGAGGGCCATACTTGGTCTTTGCGCCATAAGTTTTCGGGTATTTTTGGATCTCCTTCAGCAGATTCTACCAAGGTTGAGCAAGTCAGAAGAAATTTTCAGATGTTTTCTTTTGTTGAACGAGCTGTCGCTAACTTCAACCAAGCAGAGCAAACGCAATTCAAGGCCCAAGTCGAGCCATACGATAATAACCCTAGGTATGGAGGGTACGACGGTAACAATGAAGATGAGTATGGGATTGCATGTTTTATGGTCGAGGACTTAGGTGATTACCCTGAGTTCAGGGGGCGCGATCATAATTCTCATTCTGCCGCTGCATCAGGATACGCCAAGATGGAGGAAGCTTTTCGTCCAATGTTGACAGGACTTCAAAATCGCAATCTTACGCCCGATGAAGTCGCATTAATTGTCAATGCGAAGCGGACTTAGTATACCTCTATAGAGGAGAGAACTTATTTGGTATTTGACTCTAATGAGCTCCTATCTAGTTTTACGCCGCTTTCTTCTCTTTGTTTTTCCAGGTCTACCTTTGCGGCGTGAAATCGTTGCCGCTTTCTTCGCTAAAGCCTTTCGCTGGGTTTCGCCATAGATCGCTACTAGTGCCCCTTCTAACAACTCGAACATATCGAGCAGTTCTGCTTTGGTATGGCTATTATTGCTTCCATGGGAACCTGAGTTCCCGCCCCATTTAAGAGCCATCAGATACTCTTTGGCACCAATCATTTTCGGTTTTAAATGATGCTCAATACGGTCGTGTGTTGTTATGCTCGTCCGTTTGCCATGCCTGTTAATGCCTTGCTTTTTGACTTTTTTCTCGTCTAAAACAGTCTCTACACATCTCCGCATAGCGTTCCCGCAAGCATTCGGATCTGTCCAATAATGACTGAAAGCCTCTTGTAGCCTGTCCTCCACCTTATCAGGAATTTCGGCCTCCACCCTTACAATAGCTGGCGCTACGGTAAATGATTGAAAGGCATAGCAAGAGACCCATCTAGAACCACCAGTGGCGGGATCGTAGTCTTGAGTTTGTATGATTTGTCCAGTTGCAACACTGCCCGTTATACAGTGAGGACAATCGTAGAAAATAGCAAAATATTCGCGTATCGATTCTGGTTCCCATGCCTGATGCTTTCGGAAATCGATTGAATTTTGTGGTTCATGCTTTACTAGCTCTCGAGTTTTAATAAGGGACCCTTGTCGGCAATATCCGCAAGTCCAACTCGGTATTGAAGTCGGATAATAGATAAGTTCCATTTGTGTGTTGCAGAGGGACATCACTCTTCTTTAGAAATTCCGAAGAATTAATGCAAATCGCGGGTATCCAATGTTAATTACATTAGGCGTTCGAGATATGTACCATATCCATCTAAAATATGCGTCTGATGGACAGTTGTTTCTTGAGTTCTTGCTTCAGCAAGATCCAAAATTGCCTTTTCAAGGGTCCTCCAAGGTGGATTTTCGTACCCCATACCTGTCTTTTTAGTATTGATAAAATTGGCCATCATTTGTCGAGTTTTGTCGGGAAGGGAATCTGGCGAGTGTTCAAATATTAACCGCATGCCTAACTTGCGATAACGGGGATCTGGAATCTTTTTAAGTATTTCCCATCGGCTCTCCCAAGGGGTCTTATGAAATTCTGACCAACAATTTTCGGTAGTGCGGTCTGGAAAACAATCATACAATTGCTGCTCAACAAATTCATTAGAAAACTCATGATTGATCATTTCAAGAAAATGATTTGTTAGGTCAGCACACAGTGTATTGTTGGCAGACAGATACTCGGCAGCGTCGATTAAAGTATCAAAATCATAATTAGGAAAGCTATCAATTTCGTCGATAGGCATCAACATCGGTGAGGCGTTTGCTTTAATTTTTCGAATGGGTTGTGGGCTGTCTCCTAACCAATGTAGTTTGTCTTCATCAGATAGTGTTAAAAATCCAGAAAAGTCTCTTCTCAGATCAGCGACAACTAAAACTGCTGCGTAAGAGGGGTCTAACCCTATTTGCATCACCGGATAATGATAAGTACTCCCTCTATAACTTTCAGTCAATATACAGACCTCTCCAGCGTCCATAAGGTCTGTCACTGAAGCCTTCCTTGAGAACCTAACTGCTTGTGACCAAACTTGCGGCGCGTTTTGACGTAGAATTTTAGCCATAAAAATTGTTGCTTGTACGTCGGAAAGTGCGTCATGAGCTTGTACTGGAGTATGCCCGTTGGTTCTTGACAGAGCATCAAGCGAAAATGTGTTGTTCCCTATATGGTTCGTTGGAACCAGAAGGCTTTGGGGTTCAAAAACATATGCTGCCTGGGCTATCTTGAGGATATCCATCCTCGCATTCCCGAAGAAGCTTGTAAGGTAGGATGGCTGTAGCGATTGATAGAATCCGAACCGTAAAAACTCCTCGTCAAAGGAGATAGAGTTCCAACCACAAAATACGGCTGGAGACCAGCTTTCTAATTTGCTCTTCAGAGTAGCCATCATTTCATAGTGCGACGGCAGAGATTGATCGAAGCATTGCGAAATAGGTGTTTGATTTATGGCTAAGGCTTTGGCGGACGGGATGATATGCGGCTGAACTCGACATCGTATATTGATGCGGTCTAGCTCATTAAAGTTCTCGTCAGTCTTGATTGCCGCAAATTGAATAATCTGATCAAACCGAGGGTCGAGACCCGTTGTTTCCGTATCGAAAAAAACATACGACAGAGCTGAAAGTTATGTTCTTACGAGGCGGTATTGAATTGCCGCAACACTTACGCGAAACTTCTTGGCTAAAGACTTTATGGACTCCTCATCATCAAGGTCTAAGTCCTGACTCAACCTGGTAATCTCGGCATTAGGCATAAGCAGTTGTGATGCAAAGGCATTCGCTTGAATTTCTTTAGTCTCAGTTCCTGTTGAGGATACTGTATCTCTTCGCAGGATACCTTTGTCGACATGAACGCCTTCTCTCAATATCTCTTCGTGCAGTACATGATGGCCTATTTCGTGGGCTAAAGTGAAGCGCTGCCTATTAGGGTGATGAAGTGAATTTATCCAGATAAGTCTTTGCTCGTCCTTAATCAGGGCCATTCCAGATAACTGGCGGTCTAAAGGCGTGTACTCGACAGTGATATTAAGTTTACGAGCGACTTTGGGTAAGCCAGTAGGAATGCGTTTCATGTTTAAGCGCGACAGAAGTTGTTCGGCTTCATCTCTAGCTATGGTTATCATATTTTGTATGGTGCTCATTTTTTGTTTCCCCAAGCAGCAATGACCTCCCTGATTTCTGAAATGTGGTCAGGGTTAAGTCTTGATGCGTTCTCAATTTTCACATCCTTGGTTTCCATTTTTTGTTCTTCAATTGTGGTGACGCCAGCAGGAAGTAGTTGCCTGGCATCGTTTAACTCTAGCGCCGCCGCTAGTTTGTAGAGCTGGTGCAGGGTAATGGTCTGATTGCCAGTTTCTATATTTGCGAGTGAGGGTCTGGATATTCCAGATTTGCTGGCAACATAGGATTGGGTTCGTTTCAATTCATTGCGCCGTGCAGCTAGGTTCTTACCCACGCGCTCATAGATGTCTTTCTGCCTCATGTACGGATAGATATTACAATTCGCGTATATGTCAATCACATAAACATGTTGACAATACAAACATTAACAAAAAAATAATTGTTGACATTACAAGCTGTTTTTGGTTTGGTTAAGGCGCAAAGAAAATCCGATTCTCGGATCATAAATCTAAGGAGACTAAAATGAGCAAACGTAATCAGCACGTCGTTCCACATGAAAATGGCTGGGCCGTACGCGGTGCAGGTGCAGCACGCGCCACACGGGTATTCGGCACTCAAGCTGAAGCTATCCAATCAGCCAGAAGCACAGCCATCAACCAAAGGTCGGAAATGTTCATCCATCGTACGAACGGGCAAATCCGGGAGCGTAATAGTTACGGAAACGATCCGTTCCCGCCAAAGGGGTAAATATTAAAATGGGCGTTGATCACGAATATTCGGTTATAGGACATAAGAGAACCAGAATAGCCTTCTGGCTTGCTTTCCTATCAGGCGGGGTCGCAGGTGGTCTCTCAGTTTTAGCGGGCCTTGGTGCTGAGCACCTTAAGGCTCTTGGAGTTTACAATATCCCTGATCTGATATTGTGGCCTGTTACTGGCGGCGCCGTATTCGGTATCATATTTTTTATCTTCGATAGTGTGTTCTGGAAAATTCCAGTTGTCAGTCGGATGGTGGGTGTTCCCAATGTTTCAGGATCATGGGAAGTTGAAGGGCAGTCTTACGATGCTGATGAAACTCCGACCTTCACGTGGCAAGCCCGCATTGAGATTACCCAAAAATATCAAAAAATTTCAATTAATCTGCGGACAGAATCGAGTGAATCTCATAGTGTTACGGCGGCTGTCATTCCGGAAGGTCGCGCGGGCTTTCGCTTGATCTATAGCTACCGCAACACGCCTAAACCTGGGCAGCCCGAACTCAAACCGCACCTAGGGCATTGCGAGTTATCATTCACACCAGATTTAGAAACAGCTGAGGGCCACTATTTTAATAGCGGCGGACGCTACACCCACGGTACCATGAAATTGAAAAGGATCTAATCTGATGGCCTATACACTCGATGAACGATTAAATCGCTTAAAGCAAAGACGCTCCGACCCAGCTCTCTTGGATAAAACGTCGCTTGCGTTTTCGGAGGCCTATCAGAAGCGCGCAACAAACACCGCGACCATGTACGCCTTAGGGTCGATGCAAGAAGTAAATCCGCGGTCAACGCAGATTTCTATTGAGGAAGCGGATAAGGTTCAGGTGACGTTAAAGAGCGGACTTGAAAACCACAGTCTATACCCTGTTTTTCGAAAGCAGGGTTCAGTTCCGTTAAATGTACATATTTATGGGGGGAGTGATGTGGATCTACTTGTCATCGAAGGAGCTTATTTAAGCGTTGCGCCTTGTAAAAATAGTAAAAAGATATACTCAGATTACACAGGCCGTGGTACTTTGGTTGACGACGTCTTGCATCTAAGGGAAAAATCAGTAGAGGTTCTTAAGACTCGCTATTGGGGTGCGAAAGTTGATGCATCGCCAGCGAAGAGTATTGAGCTATCAGAAGGCGCTTTTCGTAGAAAAGTCGATGTTGTTCCGTCGCATTGGCACGACAGTGCGGATTATCAACAGTCATTGAACGACGTCCACAGGGGCGTTACCATTATCAATCGCCATACACGCGAAAAAATCCAAAACTTTCCGTTTCTGTATATGGCTCACATCGATTTCAAAAACATCACCACGGCTGGAGGCGCAAAGATGTCTATTCGCCTTGTTAAAAACGTGAAGAATGACACATCAACGGATATTAAGTTGAGCAGCTATGATATTGGTTCTTTGATGTATCACTGCCCGCAGGAATATATCCAGTATTCTTCAGCACGAGATTTGCAGATATTAACCGGGACAGAACGCTGGTTTGATGAGCTTTCAAATAACAAACTTATGGCGATGTCATTGGATACGCCAGATAACACCCGCAAAATCATCGATAGTGAAGAAAAATGGAAAGCACTTGGTCTTATGGCGAAAGAGCTCGCTGAACTGTCTGCTCAAGTTGCCTATGAAACTGCACCATACCATTTCAATCAACAACAAATACGGGATCACTTGCAAGGACGTATGATCCCGATGGTCGCATAATCTAGGAGATACATATGTATCAATATGAAGTTTTATATGTTTCGAAATTACCATTGATAAGACACGAAGTTTTATTACTTCCGTCTGGCCGGGCCACCCACAATCATCCAGATAAACAGGTTGTTATCGAGAGCATAGATGAGGCGATTGGAAGTCGTCGTATAGCTGGTCGTAAAATTGTGAAATCTCACTTAAATGAATCTCAAATTATAGCTCGGGCACAGGTCTTAGCATCGTCTAGGCGTTATAACGTAGGCTATAATTGTGAAGATTATATCTCAGAACTGTTTGGTGGACCGGCGATAAGTAAACAACGAAACTTTTGGTTTGCACTCGGCCTATGTGGATTAGGAATGATAGCGGCGCGCTAACGAGTCGTTACTCCGTGGGTAGCCTGTGAGTTTAACTGATCAATTTTATGAATTTGCATTTGAGCAATTACCGTTAGATGACGAAGTTTATGTAGTCGTTGATGTGTTCAATGTTGATATTGAAAAAAGTCGTCAGCCGAGGTGGAGTATACGTTTAGAGGTCTTGGGGAAGACGGGCGAATCCCGTAGATTTCGTACTTATAAAGTCCATGGCACGTTTTTGCACAAATTTATCTTAGGGGAGCTTTACCAAAATCAATGCCGAGTAGGAAGCAATAGACGGGAATGGGAGGATGTACTTGAATGCGATTTAGAAAACCAAACAATAGTTTTTCGGTCTCGACGAGGCAGACCTAAGTTTCATTCGCTCAGGACTTCACCAACAGATATCCCTTATGTAAAAATTCCACTTTTACAAAATAGAGTAGCAAGATTTGCGTTTGTAAGATGTCACGAAATTTTTCGTTTCTATTATGGGAGCAGGTTGTCTATTCTTGAGTATATCTATGAGTTCACGGATTCAGCTAGAAACCCTAAACTTTACAATGCGGGGAAGACTTTCCTTTCGAAAAAAGAGGTCCATATTTTCTCAGGACAAAAGGTACATCAGGGTGATGTACGTTATATCGGCAACTATATCTACGATCCGAGAACACCGAAAGCCATAGCGTGGCCAGCAATATCTGCGCGTATTCAAAACCGAGATCCGAATTTTGAATTCATTCAACCAATCGCTCTTGCGCCTTTATGGTATCCTTCGAAATGGAAAGTTGACGCACAGCTTTTAGATTATGAAGAAGACGGCCAAGACGGTATGGGTCTCATGATTTCACGTATTCAGTCATGTAAGGTGAAACCACCATATCTAGTCACAGACTATAAGCCTTCACGCAAGAAGAAGGACCCACTAGAAGATCACAATTATAAAAAACGAAAGAAAAAGAGAAAGTTGAAACGGTCTAAAATTACGACTGAGCCGTTTGGAGATGATATTGAAGACACAACGCCCGTAAAGTTTGACGATCATATTGCGCAGCCAGGATTTGCGCAGATGGAATACACCAAGGTTTTATCGGGTGAAAAGGAGGATCGAACTGGCCATTACAATGATGAAGAAGATAGCGGGAATGATAAGTCTAGTACGAATGATCAGGGCGGGGGAAATCCTGACACAGACAAGCACAATCCAATCCTAGGGCGTCCTACAACTTCAAAGTATGAAGAGGAAGATGAGGAGGAGCCTGATCGGTCACATCTTCCAAGCCTATTTGATTCTGATCTGGACCAATTCATTGAAGGAAAAAATTTGGCGTTCAACGAGATGCCTGCGGCGATTAAAAACCTTAAATCCGTAGTGATATACATGAATAAGAACACCGAACTTCGAGCCTACATGTTGGGTGATGAGCGGGGCGAATTGGGGGAGGATAAAATCGCAGTTCTGGACATGCCTAATGAGTGGTTGTCTAAAAGTGGTAAAGCAAATTACAATACGGCCGTCGGCGCTGTTATTGTCGCCGAGTACAAAAACCACTATTTTTACTATTTTGAGTTAGTGCAGAATTTTGAAACGTCTCACTTTATGCAAGCAATGTTATTTCCAGGACGTACGTCAAAGCTCGATATCTTTGAGATGTCAGTGATTTTTCGCGAGAAATTAAAAGCCAAAAAACATTGGCCCAAACGCAAAGAGTTTTGCGATGATTTTTATGCCTCTAGGATTGCGCACAGGAAAGACGAGACAATTTCTAATTTTGCGGGCCGGATGCGCGATCATGCATTTCAATATCTGTTGGATAACATCGCGGCGTAATTGGTCCCGCTAGATAATTCTTCGCCACTTTCCATAGTTCGTATCTGACCGGGTTCATGTCTTTCAATATGCAGGAGCTCCAAACACGACTTTCAGCGCTTAAGCCCACTAGCATAAAGGGCCATCCCGACATTATTCTCGAAACCATGCTTATCAATGTATGACGGTCTCGGGGCCCTAAATATTCGAACTGGTTATTTTTTTTCGATGCTGATTCTAAAATGCTGATGCCACCAAACAATTTAGTGATTTGATGTCTAAATTCAGCTGAGCGCTTTGAGCCGTGAAGAACGCCTAGTAGTTGATGCCATATATCAAAGTAAGCAATAGGATTTATATGTGTCTGGTGGTCTAACGTAGTCATCCCATCTATTGACCTTTTCCTTAAAACATACTCGGCTTGCATTGCGACAGATTCAGCGGGGCCTTGGTATTGATCGAGAAGTGTTCGATTGCACCGTGAACAATGTAAAAAATTACCTCTATGAGGCATGCAGGGTGCTGCGCAATAATAACATCGGTCTCTAAGCAGGCGGCCGTGTTTAAAGCAACATGAGGAAAATGCCATGCGCCAGTGTCTTCGATAGTATGGTGTCGCATCTTCTTTAAGGCAGAGGGGACACCATTGTTGGCCGAAGCGTTTGCGCTCGCGGTGATATACTCCGATTGGTAAAATCCATTTTGATGAACCGACTTGGTTATGCTTTTCAAAAACTATTCCTTCATATGACCCGAGTAACATCATATTAATTTCATCTAAAGCTACGCCTGATTTTTCGGAAAGAACTTTCATGACTTCCGAGTTGAGATTTCGGTCAGTATCACGAGTCCAAATAGGATTGTTAACTCCGAACTCAAGCCGGCAAAACCGGTGTATGGGTTGGTTGCCGATATTAGCTTTTATAGTTCTTAAGAGCCAAGAGGAAACGGTTTCTTCTGGCAAGGGTTTTGGATGAGCCGGCCAATATTTTCCCGATAAACTGTTCACTCCTTGCCGCGTTTTTTAGATTTAAGGTTTCGGAAGGTGCGATCCTTTATTCGGACATAATTGCAATTTCGAATACTCTGCAAATCAATTTTATCTTTATCATTTTTAATCGAGTAGACAGCGGCTTTGCGGATGAGCTTGTGAGCTTCTCCGATAGTATTTCCAGCTTTCTCCCGAATGTGCGCGGCCACTTGGTCCTGAGCTAACCCTGAAGGTTTCTTGAGGGGGATAAGGGATTCGTAACTGTTGAGAAGACGCCGGTATTCGATGTCGTCCTCCCATTCTGGTAAGTGAAAGGGAATAACGCGGTTCGCAAGTTGTGTATCAGATTGCAGCATTGAAAGGCCTTTGGGTACTCCAAGGCAAACGACAGGAACTTTCATTCTGTTCCCTAAATACCTTATTAGGTTCAAAAACTGGCTAACTTTTGTGGGACTGTCGTCCCCAGCGTTATGTATCTCGTCTAAAATAATCATGCGAACGCCGCACCCCTCCATCAAAGAGATTGCTTGCGTTTGTAGTTTCCCGATGGGAGTGCTTTGCCGGTAAGTCGCAAACATTTGATCTAAAATATCCCCATACAGAGCACGAGGGTCTGGGCGGTAAGGAGTTTGGACGAACATTACTGGGACGCTAGCCGCTTCTCCAGAAGGGTTGTCATCTGCGGGAAAATCGCGGAGAAATCGTTCAATGATCATTGTCTTGCCATTGTTGGATTCCCCGACGATCATAAAGTAGTCGGGTCGATGGGTTTTTGGTGCATTGATAAGATCGTGTAATTGTGTAAGAGCGTCTTTGGCGCGAGGATAGCCAATCCATTTTTCTCGCATGGTCTCTTCAATACGTTCCGTTTTGCTCTTCTCGAGAAATGATCGTGTATGTGGGGTTAGATGAGAATACGGCGTCTCGTTACCAGTGTTCGATGTCATCAAATTTCTCTGTAAAGTTCACATCTATTTTGGTTGGTGCTTTTGGCCTTTCGGAGTCTTTATCCGTCTTTTCGGGGTTGCTTTCGGCGGGCATCCGGTCGTGTGCGCGCTTCCCCTGCACTCGCCGTGAGTGTTGTTTACGTTTAACTTTAGAGCTCGCTACTTCACTTTCGCTAATATCGCGGATTTCTTCGATACCTTCAAAAATCAAAGCTTCATTGACGTGCTTCAAGCCATATTCCTTAATCCGTTTTTTAGCTGCCTTAATTTCCCAAACTGAAACTGGTGGCCGCTTACGGTCTCGATAAGGTATTTCAAGGTAATCTCCAACAGCGTCAGACCATAGGAATAATTTCGAAGCATTCCTCGGATCGCGGCGAACAAGGTGCTTACCTGTTTTGCCTTGATAAATATAAGCGAGAAGCAAGTCATCGTAGTAATGGATATAATCCCAAACGATTCCTTCCCGGTCGATAACACGTTCATCAAGTTCTAGGAAATCGATTAAAAACCGTCGAGGATTTTTTACGACTTCCGGGAGACCCCTTCCAAGAACATCTTTTGTACCAAATATCCCGAGCTCCCATGCTTTGCGCGGGCTCATATGTAACGCAGAATGCACTCTCTCGTGATATTCTTTGGTGATAAATGTGACGATGATCTTTTCTAACCCTTTTAACGTTATCCCGGCATGTTTTTCAGAGTTGTAGCCTCGTTTTTGAGCGACGTTAGAAAATGTCGTCCCTGGTAGGTGTTGGACTTCGGCCATAAGTGTACGGAATGCTCGTTCTACACCTCCACCAAACCGGGGACTTCCTAGCGGTCTAAATTCAAGGCTGATGCCATGTTGTTCGCAGCCAATTCGCATGGCTTGGCTTCTGAAATCGGATCCATTATCGACATGGATGGTGGTAGGTTTACCGTACATCTCCCACTTCGTGTCGATTTCAAGCCCTGCGAGATACTCATCTTTCGGTAGGGTAGCGTGAACCAAGCATAGGCCAACTGAAGTAGAAGACGGAGGATCTAGAGACAAATAGATACCTTGTATCGCTTTTGTTTTCACGTCGTAAGCAATTGTGAGCCACGGGCGACCAATCGCAAGGCCTGTATATTCATCAACGACTTGTATATCGACCTTTGTGTGATCAAACTGGAGTACATCAACCGGATACTTGGGTTCGGGAAAACTCCCTGTAACAGGTTGGAATTTATCTCGTGCAACTTTCCCTCCTTCACGTCCCGCCGTGAGCTCTTTGGCCGGAATTGTTTTTAAACGTCGCCGAATAGTGTTGGAACCTGGCGGAGGAAGACCGCGTTTGTAACACCTTAGTCTTATCTCTTTGATGATCTTAAAAGGCTTGAGCCTTTGTTTCTTATTTATATATAGTTCATCAATTACAGTTTGCATGATAGCTTCAACTTCAGCTGATAATCGGCTCCTGCCTTTTCCGCCGTTAGGCTTTTTCGGCATCAATGAGGTTAGAGTTCCTTCGACCTTATACGCTTTCATCAGGGAGTAGACTTGTGTCTGTCCAAGCTGAAGGGCATCGCAGGCCGCTCTCATATTATCTTTTCGAATTCGGGGGAGTGCTAAGAGTTTCTCGATCTCGGTTCTACGTTTCTTGGCTAGCTCAAACATCTCAGGAGCGATTTGCGAAAGGTCTGCCACTCTTCCACTAGTTTCTTCATTCGAATTAGGTTGTTGTGTATCATCCATAATTTACTTCCAAGATTCCCCAGGTTCAAAAAACATTGGACGAGATGCGGCGGCGCGGCGGTTTGAAACGACTGTTGTGGGAACGATTTCTTTCTTTAAATCGACATAGACAAGTCGAGATGCAATTAGGCCCCACAGTAATGTCTGTGTTTTTGCTCGTTCTATTTGGGTGTTACTGTTGCTATCTAATATCTCCTCGACAGTTAGTGGGAGCTGATTTTGTATATTTGACAGCAATTCTCCAGATGCCAGCGTATCGAAATGCCATTGCTGCCTCTGGCGATACAAAAATCGAATATTCTCTATCAAAGGAGGACGTAGCTGCCTTTCTGTTACAACATAGAATGAGCAATCATTATCGGTACACCATTTTGCTGCAGCATCGTACTTCCTTAGAAACGAAGCCTTATTCTCTTCGAATGTCTTCAGTTCTTTTACTTCCAAAATAGCCTTTTGCGTCCGACCGTCTATTCGATAGGTCACTTCGTAGTCAGGGGTGTATTGACTTTTCCGGCCATTCTCCAATTTGTAGGGAATAGTGACTGGCTGTGCTCTTACTTCTGTTACACGTTTGTCGAAGAGCGCAATATAGGCGCAATCGCGTTCAAGTGTGGATTCGAATGGTATTGCATCGCCAGTTACATCATTTGCAAGCCAACCAGTCACACTCCTGTGGTTGGGGCGAATTACCCGTCGAGTGTTTAATTGATTTCTAGCTTTCGCAGCGGCCAATAACGCCTCCATTGAGTTGACCATCGAATCCGCAAGTTGCTTAGAAGATTCATCTTCGCTGTCGTAACTCGCTGATTTGTCATCATGATAAGCTGAGTCGTTTCGGAACACTTCACCTTTCTTTGGAATTTTACGGTTTTCATTGGCAGCGCTATCTTCAGATTTCATGGGCTTTCACCTTAAGTTTTTTCGGTTATCTGTGGATTTGTACAGGCGGGGTAAAAGCGAAACCAGGCGAGGCGTCTTTAGCCCATCGCGGCGTACTTTTTTTAGATGAATTACCCGAGTTTTCAGCCCATGTCCTTGATAGCTTACGTCAGCCCTTAGAAACAGGAGATATTTCCGTGGCCCGCGTGAATGCCCATGTGCGCTATCCGGCCCGGTTTCAACTTATAGCGGCGATGAACCCCTGTCGGTGCGGGACAGGCGGGGCCGATGGCATAGCCTGCCGGCGCGGGAACAGATGTGCAGCGGATTATCAAGCCCGTATTTCCGGCCCCTTTATGGACCGAATGGATATCCAGATAGATGTGCCAGCCGTTACCCCGGCAGATCTGGCCTTACCACCGTCAAAAGAAGGCAGTCTTGAGGTCAGTGAGCGCGTAGCCCGCGCACGTGCGGTGCAAATGACGCGCAATGGAGGGCTCACAAATGCGGAATTAAACCCGCAAATGCTTGATCATGTCGCCGAACCCGATGGCGATGGCCGAAAACTCCTGATAAAAGCCGCGGAAACGCTTGGTTTGACAGCACGGGGATATCACCGTGTGTTACGTCTTGCACGCACGCTCGCTGATTTATCAGATTCTGAACATATTCACCGTATACACATTGCCGAAAGCCTCTCTCACAGGCGCGCACGAAAGGGGCTCGTCGCTGGCAATAGCCCCGCCAAGGACACAGTAGCGAGGACCTATAAATCGCAGAAAAAATCGTAAATCCTTTCTCTAAATCCACACATCTTGCATAGGTTTTAACCTATTAGGTCGGAAAAATAGCGCAATATTGGTACGTTTTGCGCCTATTACTTAAGCCTTTAATGTAAAAACCTACAATTTCTCGGAATAAAACCCGTTTGGTAAGACTTTTTTTAGGTTAACGCGGCTATTTTGAAAATTAATAGCCCATATTCGATGAATTATAGGATTTGACATGTCGCCTGACGATATTTTTGCTGCCCAAATGTGGCCTTGGCCTGACCCGCTCATCAAACGCGATGCGACGGGCAGAATATTGTTTTTAAACTTTGCATTTTTAAACATATATGGCGGAAGAATAGAGGACTGGCAGGGCAATATTGTCTCCGGTTGGCCAACGCCGCAAGGCGGCGCAACGCCTACACGGTTCGAAACCCGCATCCCTTCAGTGCAAGGGGAGGTCATTTATGACTGGATTGAATATACACTTGCGGACGGTCATGCCCTTGCCATTGCCCGCGACGTCACAGCTTTTGCAACGCCGCCAACACCCCCGTCAGGCTTGCCAGAACACATGCCGGCAACAGACCAAGCTCAGAGTTTTAATTCTAATACCCCGCCCTTGCAGACCGAAACAGTACTAGCCCCTGAGGCCGATCAGCTTCAGCCCGCCCAACAGGACGTGCCTTATCAAGCACAACAACACGCGCCGCAAGACATGCATCCCGCTGCCGAAATCCAGGCTCAGCCACTCTCCGCGCCGCAGACCCCAAATCCAGCCTCCATTGCGGCCCCTTTAGCAGCCGTGCCTCTCGCGCACATCGCTTCAGCGAATATGGCGAGCCCTGACACGCAAAACCAGCACGATATGGGCACGCCAGCCAATCCGGCTGCGCCCTTAGATGCTATTATGGATAAAGGCCCCCAAGATTTTAGTGAAGCGGAGCCTATCCCCGCTCCGGCAAACCCCGAACCGGTCGCGCCTCACGCTCAAGAAATTCCGCCGGCAACGGATATACAAAGCCCGGCACCCGCAGCGGAAACTTACGCAGAAAACACGCCTGAGAACCCTACAACCGAACGTGATTATGAACGCCGCGCCCTCCCGATTGAAAATGATGATGCTGTGCTCGGTAATAATTGGCGCGATGCGGTGATTGCCAAAGCTGTCGGCAAATCTGAGGACAGTGCCCAAGCGGACCTAGAAGACACACAAGCTGATGAAGAAGAGGTGACGCAAGAATCAATACAGGGAGATGACGGTGCCTATCGTATATTATTGGCCGAAGATAACGCCATTAATGCCTTATTGACCCGCACCTTGCTTGAAGCTGAAGGCTGTATCGTTGAAGTCGTCGAAGACGGCGCCTTGGCCGTTGAAGCCGTAAAGAACAATGTCTATGATATGATCTTTATGGATATGCGCATGCCGAATATGGACGGGCTAGAAGCAACACGCAAAATCCGGGCTCTCGACCACAGGTCCAAAAGCTTGCCGATTGTCGCCTTAACGGCCAATGCCTTTGATGATGATCGCAATGCCTGTTTTGATAGCGGTATGAATGACTTCATGACCAAACCTGTCTCAACTGAAGAATTATCTGAAATGGTCAAGACATGGATGAAAAATCGCGATCAACGTCTGGCTAGCTAACGGTTTTAACTACGCCGTATAATTTGAGACGCTGACTCAGGTTAATTTTCCACTTCATTTCTAGACAGCTGGCCCCAAATCGGGGCACACAGTATGCATGACACAATCGGCACAGCTTGCAGGCTCTTCATGGCTTGCAACTTTGAAAAGCTATAAACAACGCAAAATGATGGGCATGCTATCGCTGGGCTTTGCCTCGGGCCTGCCCTATATGCTGATCTATTCAGAACTTGCCTATTGGATGAAAAAAGAAGGGGTTGATCTAAAGGTAATTGGGTTTTTTGCCTGGATTGGTCTGGTCTATACCTTGAAAGTTTTATGGGCGCCCCTAATAGACCGTTTGGAAATTCCCTATCTAACAAAACGCATGGGACAAAGGCGCTCATGGATGTTGGTCGCTATTCTCGGGACGGTTTTGGGCGCTTTAATTATTGCTAGCTCCAATCCTGCCACCTCTGTCTTGCAAATTGCGCTGGGGGCCGTCATTCTGGCCACGTCTGGGGCAACATTGGATATTTCCATTGATGCGTGGCGGATTGAGGCAGCGCCGGGCGATGATCAGACCAATATGGCCGCTATTTATGTATTAGGCTACCGCATCGCCATTATCGGGGCGGGCTTATCCTATATAATTGCCGGATTTAGCAATTGGAATATAGCCTATGCCGCCATGGCTCTAATTTTAGCCATTAACGGGCTGGTCGTATTTTTTATTAAGGAACCCCAGCGTGAAGCACGCCGCCCGGCGCAAAATTTAAGCGAGGCTATTGGGGAGAATGTTGTCAAACCCTTTCTGGGTTTTGTCACAAAATTAGGTGTCTGGACGCCGGTCGTGTTTCTTCTGGTCGGCACCTATCTTATTAGCGACAAAACCATGGGCCCTATGGCAAAACCCATGTACCAATCTGTCGGCTACACCGAATTACAAGTCGGACTTGTCTCAAGCTTTTTTGGGCCTTGGCCTGTTATTTTTGGCGGGTTTGTCGCCGGCGCCATATCTATCAAATTTGGATTAATGCGCTGCATGTTAATCGGGTCTTTGTTAATGGTCATTACGAATGCCGCCTTTGCTTGGCTGGCAACAATTACCGATCCCAAAACACTTTATCTCTTTGTGACCGTCGGGGCGGATAATCTGGCAGCAGGCTTTGCGGCTACAACATTCATCGCCTATCTTTCTTCATTATGTGACCTAAAATTTGCAGCGACACAATATGCGTTTCTCAGTGCTATGTTTAATCTCATCGGAAAAACGCTCTCGGGCTTTACCGGCGTTATGGCAGATAAGATGGGATTTGAAAGCTTCTTTATATTTTCAGCCGCTTTGGGTATTCCTGCCATTATTCTGGCCTTGATCATCATGATAGCAGGCCCCGCTGCCGCGAAAGGCATTCGCATTGCGCCGAGTGATACCGAAACTTCAACAATAAAATCGGCTAAATAACTTGCGCCAATGCACTGAATAGGCGAATTTCGCCCGAGATGAATATTTCTGTAAACCCTAAGACCCAGACAAAGATGTCAAAACCGCAAAAAGTAACGCCTATGATGGCGCAATATTTGTCCATCAAGGCAGAGGTGGGTGAAGAGGCTTTATTGTTTTACCGAATGGGAGATTTTTACGAGCTTTTTTTTCAAGATGCGGTGCTGGCCTCAGAGGCACTTGATATAGCCCTCACAAAGCGCGGTAAACATGACGGGGCCGACATCCCTATGTGCGGCGTACCCGTGCATGCCTCGGAAACCTATTTACAACGCCTGATTAAAAAAGGGTTTCGTGTGGCGGTATGCGAACAGACCGAAAGCCCCGCAGAAGCCAAAAAACGGGGATATAAGGCGGTTGTGCGCCGCGAAGTCGTCAGACTTGTCACACCGGGCACTCTCACTGAAGACAGCCTGCTAGACGCAAGAGGGTCAAATTTCATATTGGCTCTCGGACGTACACATGCCGGAGATTTTGCCTTGGCTTGGGCCGATATTTCCGTTGGGGATTTTTATGTCAGCGATGTTGAAGGCGCACGCCTATCCTCAGAAATCACAGCTCTCGCGCCGCGTGAAGTCTTGATTCCAGAAACGCTATATCATGATAGTGGGTTTATGGCAGCGCTTGGATTACCGCCTGCGGCGCTGACACCATTAGTCGCAACAAAGTTCGATCCACGCAGCGCTGAACGACAATTAAAGTCCTGTTTTAATGTGAGCAGTCTGGACGGCTTTGGGGTGTTCTCAAAGGCTGAAGTCTCTGTCGCGGGCGCACTGTTAGATTATCTTGAGCTTACGCAAGCCGGAGCACCTGTTAGGCTCTCTGCGCCAAAACGGCGCGCAACCAGCCTGTATATGGCGATTGATCCGGCCACACGCCTTAGCCTTGAAATTGAGCGGACCCAACAGGGGCGCAAACAAGGCTCGCTCCTCTCCGTGATTGACAAAACCATTACCGGCCCTGGTGCCCGCGTTCTAAGCTATTGCCTGTCTCGTCCCCTCATTGACGTCGCGGCGATAAAGGCAAGGCTGGACGCTGTAGAGTTTTTCATTTCCGAAACACAGCTCAGGGCTTCTATCCGCGAGATGTTAAAAGAAGTGGGCGATATGGCGCGCGCCGTAAGCCGGCTGGCATTAGGGCGCGGCGGCCCGCGCGACATTCTTACACTCGGCCATAGTCTTTTCATAGGCGAGGATATTAGCGCCTTGTTTAACCCAAACCAGACGCCGCCTGAAAACATCACGCATATATTGAACAGTCTGAGTCTGGCGCAGAAACCCGAAATTGCGAAATTGGCGAGAGACATCCGTAAAGCCTTTCAAGAAGACGTTCCGATTATGGCAAGAGACGGCGGGTTTATTGCCGCCGGTTGGGACGCAGCCCTTGATGAGCTTCGAAAATTGCGAGATGATAGCCGCCGCATCATTGCCGGTCTTCAATCGGAATATGCCCGGCAAACAGATATTCCGAGTTTAAAAATAAAACATAATAATGTGCTGGGTTACTTTATCGAAGTTACCCCCAAACATGCCGATGATATGCTGGCAAAAAGCACAAAAGAGGACGCTAATAACATCTTCATTCACAGACAGACGCTTGTATCCGGCGTGCGTTTCACAACTACAGAGCTCTCCGAGTTGGATAGTAAAATTTCTGGCGCAGCGGACAAAGCCGTCACTTTAGAACTGGCTATTTTCGAAGCTTTTACGCAACGGATCACCGAACAGGCTGAAATTTTGCGCAAAACAGCCAATAGTTTTGCAATATTGGATATGCAAGCCGGGTTAGCCCTATGGGCAGATGAGACACAAGCCGTGCGGCCTAAAGTCGATGAGACGGAAATTTTTGATATTAAAGGCGGGCGGCACCCCGTCGTCGAAGCCGCTTTGAAAAAATCGGGAGAGAGCGGGTTTACAGCCAATGATTGTCTCTTGGATGCCCGCGGAAAACAAGCGCCGCGCCTGACCTTGATTACCGGCCCCAATATGGCCGGAAAATCAACATATCTTCGACAAAATGCCCTGATGTTTATACTCGCCCAAGCTGGCAGTTATGTCCCGGCGCAAAGTGCTCATATCGGTATATGTGAAACGATTTTCTCACGCGTGGGCGCATCAGATGATTTGTCAAAGGGGCGCTCCACCTTTATGATTGAAATGATAGAAACATCAGCCATTCTCAATCAATCCAACGTGAAATCCTTTGTGATATTGGACGAGATTGGGCGCGGCACGGCGACATTTGACGGGCTGTCAATCGCTTGGGCAACCGCAGAACACCTCCACCATGTCAATAAATGCCGGGCTTTATTTGCGACACATTATCACGAGCTTACCGATCTGGCGGAAAATTTGGAACAGGCTTCCAATGCCTGCCTACGCGCTAAAGAGTGGGAAGGCGAACTCGTATTTTTACATGACGTCAAACCGGGAGCGGCAGATAAATCTTACGGGGTGCAAGTGGCTAAATTAGCTGGCATGCCGCCCGCCGCTATTGAACGCGCGCGGGCTGTGTTGTCAAAATTGGAAACCGATCATGACGGCGCAGGGGACAGTCTTGGCGCCCTCCCGCTCTTTTCCGCAAGCCCGCTCAAACCCAAAGCCCCGCCATCCAAAATAGAAAACGCTATAGCCGACCTTGATATGGATACGCTCTCACCAAGAGCCGCACTTGATTTGCTCTATGACTTAAAGGCGAAACTCTAATGGCCCGCAGATCCAGATTAAAGAAAAGCCTGGCAAAATCCGTACCTAAAAGCCCAAAGGCTAAAAAAGCAAAACCGGGACAGAAACGACGCTTTGGCAAAGAAACGGCTTTTGAAATAGCCCCGCATTTACAGGCTGTCGAAAGCCCAATTAATGCCCAAGCGATACGGCAAGACCTAACAAATATTTTTAGGCAATATCCCGAGAGCGCTAAAAGCAGACCCTATGTTTTGGAGCTGTTAAAAGAGACACTCCACTCTGCCATGACAGACACCAAAACCCGTTTTATGAAAGGCCGGCTGGGAGGATTGGAAACGGCTCGCTTAATCGCCGCTATCCATGATGATATCATTACAGCCCTTTTCGATTTTGTGGTGACCCATATCTATAGGGCGTCAAATCCAACGAAAGCAGAACGTCTGGCGCTTTGTGCTGTCGGCGGTTATGGGCGCGGGGAGATGGCCCCCCAATCCGATGTCGATCTTTTATTTCTTATTGCCGATAAGAAAGGCTCGGCTTTTACCGAAAATGTCACAGAATATATATTATATATGCTTTGGGAT
>CAZHPV010000010.1:0-62109 GCA_964534845.1 uncultured Caulobacterales bacterium | reverse complement strand
GTTGTTAAATGGAAAACAAAACCTTAATTATTACCTTTATTTACCTAAAAGTTGTAACTTCCTCTGATTGTGAACGGTATTGAGATATTACTATCGCCGCTCTCTCCATTAGAGAAATCCCGTGCGCCTTCAAATCTTACGCCTGATTCAAACGCCAAAGCTGTCTTGGGGGTCATTTGCCATTCTATACCCGCAGTGACGGCACCAGCCGGAACCCACTGGCTATCATAAACATCGACAATGATTGGGGGCGCAGCTACATCGAAAAATTGTGTATCGGTTAGCTGCGATTCAAACGCCTGCTCCTGAAAAAGCTGGTTTTGCGTGATGGTAAGGCTTTGGTCATTATAATAGTTAGCCCCGCCCGACGCCGCGACAAAAGGCGTGATAGATGTTTGTGTCTGGCCTTTTAGGATCGGATTAAAGTAATGACGTACGCCAGCTTCAAGATTTACCCGCTTTAACTCCTCAAAATCATAGATGAAATTCGCGACATTTACATTGGGTATTGTCGACAAATTTACAGACGGCGCACCATTTGGAAGAAAATTACCCGTTGGCATGCCAGGCGTTACAACCGTTTGATCCGGGATAGCCGGGTCACCACTTGGTATGACCGTCACTGATTCCGGGCCTATTTCAGGTATAAAATTCTCTACAGTGGTTAAACGCTGCAATTCAGCATCAATTATAACCGCTTCGCGCCGTTCGCCATCTGCATATGTATAGCCCCCATTCGCAAAGAGTGTGGTACGCGGTGTGGCTATATATTCAACACCGCCCGTAAGCGTTAAGGGGGCACTATGGACGTCTTCAAAAGAAATATTGGGCGTATTTACATTTTCAATAACAGAAAAATAATCTATCGACGTGATCTGACCCGAAGCTTGCGAGCCTGATGAAAAGCTTTCTACAAAATTCAGGGGATCATAATTGACCAAGCCGGAAACCGGGAAAACGGCATCATCAATAAAATCGCCGCTAATACTCTTATCAAGCCCTAAAGCGAGATTTCCCCGCCAGCGCGGCTTACGCAGCCGTTTTTTCGGTTGATAAAGACCGGCTTGCTGTCCGGCTTGCGCAGCATGGGTTCCGTAACCGCCACTAATATATTGTCCGCCTGAAAAGTCAGGTGATTGAGGAAAACTTGTGCCATTCGTAGCCAATGTAACATCTGCCGGATTACAGCCTCTAGGCACTGGCTGATTTGGAGAAAAAATTTGGCATGGATTTTGACTAAATGCGCCGTTTCCGCCTCCAAAACGATTCTGTCCTAAAAACTGTCCGTTCTGATTTACCTGTGTATTTAAAACATTTGTTCGACTTCTGATGCTGTCACCCAGCCAAGAACACCCTGACAAGGCAATCGCCGATACAGAAAAAACAAGACATCCAATTCGCATTCCATCTCTCCAAAAACACCACGCCAGACAGGCAGGAGCCACTATGGTTAACGAATTGATGCCCTGTTTTGCTTAACAAGGTGTTTATAAGAACGCTTTTTTAGCTATTTAATAGAGAAATTACATTTTCAGGCGGGCGACCAAGGCAGGCTTTAAGCCCATTTACCACTATGGGACGCTCGATAAGTTTAGGATTATCCACCATGGCTTGCTTTAAAATGGCTTCGTCAGATACCGTTTTAAGGCCCAATTCCTTATAAATAGCCTCTCCGCGCCGCATCAGCTCCCTTGCGCTGGAAAAGGCAAGTTTGGATAAAAGCGAATCAATTTCCTTTGCACTGAGTTTATTTTCCAAATATAGCCGAATATCAGGCTCATGACCGGCTTGACGAATGAGTTCTAGCGTCTGACGTGATTTCGAGCAGCGTGGATTGTGATAAATTGTCAAAGACATAAAAGCTCCTGTTGATTTTTTAGTCGTCTTATAGTCAACCCATATAAAATGAAAACGGCTCTCATCATATCATCTTTCGTATCTGCCTCACTTGTGGGGGCGACAACAAGTGCTTTTTGTCTCAGACGTTTGGGCATAGAGAGCGTCATCTTACCCACAACCCTCTTTGGGCGACATCCGGGATGGGGGCAACCGGGCGGCGAAATCACCCCGCCCGCCCTGTTAGAGGATATGAGCCAAGGTGTTCTGGCCCAAAATATAGCTTTTGACGCCGTTCTGACCGGCTATATGGGGCATATAGATCATATTGATCTGGCCTGCAGCCTTATTAAAGGCTTGCGCCAGCAAAATCCGGAGCTGACAGTCTTGGTGGACCCCGTTATGGGCGATCACGGAAAATTCTATATTAGTCAGGACATTGCCCAACATTTGAAACACCACCTTTTACCTCTCGCTGACTTTATCACACCGAATTTATGGGAAATGCAGTTTTTAACAGGTGAGAGCGTCAATACGCTGGACGCTATCGGCAAAGCAGCATTAGAAAAATTGCCCTGCCCTAATATTATAACCTCACTTCCGATCATGGACAGTATAAAGGGCGAGCAGATTGGGGCCATGTTAACCGACAGGCGAGCCCATCCGCAAAATGTCTGGGTTAAGCATGAAAAATTTGAAAAAGTACCCAATGGCGGCGGCGATATGATAGCGGGACTATTTCTAGCCCATATCTTAAATGGCAAGACCGCCCAAAACAGTCTGTCCCGTAGTGTCGCCACAGTTTTTGATATTTTATCCATGACCCAAAAAAATAATATTGCAGAACTCCCACTCATTACCCATCAGGACGCTCTGATTAACGCCCCGGCCCTTAAAGTGTTTAAGGGGTTTAACCTGCCCAAATGACCTCTATACCGTTTGACATAAAGGCTGTGCCACGATTTGGGTCTCTCATTGATCTTTTTAAAAATAATTTTGAAAACGATTTGGAATTGGGTGCGCAATTTTTCGCCATGCAAAAGGGTGAAATATTAGTCGATTTAAAAGGCGGCTGGACAGACCGAGCGCAAAAACACCCTGTCACACATGAAACCCTGTTTTCCATTTTCTCCGCCGGTAAAGCCGTAGCCGCTATTATAATTGCGCATTTGGTCGACCAAGACCGGATCGGCTATAATCAACATGTAGCAAGCGTCTGGCCTGAATTTGGCACTCACGGTAAAGAGACCTTATCTATTGCCGAACTTATGTCCCACCAGTCCGGATTGAGCGGCATAACCGAGCCGGATTGGACGGCGATGGATTGGTATGACTGGGAAAAGACCGCCCAAACCCTTGCCGCCCAGTCCCCCATTTTTGAGCCCAAATCCGCCTCTGGCTATTCGCCGCAAACCTATGGTTTTCTTGCAGGTGAAATCGCCCGCCGCTCCGACACACATGGACGCTCTCTGGGTGCCATACTGCGTCAGGATTTCGCCCAACCGCATAATCTTGATATCTGGATAGGTTTACCGGCTTCTGAGCATGAACGCTGTGCCGATATGATGAAGCCGAGGCGCTTAGCCGATCTGGGGGATCACAATGCGGCCACTAGCGCCGCCTTTCTAACAAAAGGCGCAGCGCCGGCACGAAATAACTTAGCCATTTGGCGCGAAGCCGAATTTGCCGGCTCCAATTGCCATGCAAATGCCGAAAGTCTATCCCGCCTCATGGCCATCCTTATCGACGGCAAAATCAACGGGGAACAATTTTTGGCTCAAGACACACTCGCTGAAATTCGCCGTCCTCGCATTTCCGGTCCGGACCAAGTCTTGCCCTTTGATATCAATTTTTGCGCCGGACTTATGCAAAATGCGCCCAATTTTATTTACGGCCCTAATCCCGAAGCGCTCGGACATAGCGGCTGGGGTGGCTCTTGTGTTTTTGCTGACCCGGATACAGGCATAAGCGGTGCCTATGTTATGTCCCGCCAAGATAATAGCTTGATGGGAGATAAGCGGCCTGTTGGCTTGATAAACGCCCTTTACGCTGCCCTCTAATTTATGGCCCAACCCCCTCTTAATCCTGCAACAATAACCGCTATTTTAGGCCCGACAAATACGGGTAAAACCCATTATGCGATTGAACGTATGCTGGGTCGGGCTTCCGGAGTTATCGGATTGCCGCTGAGGCTTCTGGCCCGCGAAGTCTATGACAAGATTTGCGCTATAAAAGGGGCAGCCCAATGTGCGCTCGTCACGGGGGAAGAAAAAATCATTCCTCCACATGCCCGTTATTTTGTGTGCACAGTTGAAGCTATGCCGGATGATCGGACATTCGCCTTTGTCGCTATTGATGAAGTGCAGATTATGGATAATCATGAACGCGGACATGTTTTTACCGATCGTGTCATGCGTTACCGCGGAACGGAAGAAACTCTATTACTGGGCGCGGCAACGATCCGACCCGTGCTTAAGGACCTTATTCCGGATATACGCTTTGAGTACCGCGAACGCTTTTCGACGCTCAGTTATAGCGGAGCCCATAAAATTACGCGCCTGCCAAAACGTAGCGTTATTGTAGCGTTTTCTGCCAGCGAGGTTTACGCCATTGCCGAGCTTATCCGGCGCTTTCGCGGCGGGGCGGCCGTCGTTATGGGCGGGCTGTCCCCGCGAACACGAAATGCGCAGGCTGAGCTCTTTCAAAGCGGGGATGTCGATTTCCTTGTCGCAACCGATGCGGTAGGCATGGGGCTTAATCTAGACACGGACCATGTTGCCTTTGCCGGTCTGCATAAATTTGACGGGCGCAAACGCCGGCGGCTCACCCCGATGGAGGCCGCGCAAATTGCCGGACGCGCAGGCCGTTTTCGTAATAATGGGACATTTGGCACAACAGGGGATTGTCAAGCCCTTGACCCTGAGCTGATCGGCCGTATGGAAAACCATGATTTTGAGCCTGTCTATCAGGTTGAATGGCGCAATTCCGATCTGGATTTTTCGACATTAGAAACCTTGAAAGAAAGCCTACATCAGCCCCGCCCCCATAAGCGCTTAAGGCGGGTAAAGGGGGCCATAGACGAACAAGCCTTTGAACGCCTGAGTGCGATTAACGCGCTTGTTGAGACAGTGGCCAGTCCGGCAGATGTAAAAAATTTATGGGATATATGCCAAATACCCGATTTTAGACAGTTAACAATCGACACGCATGTCAAGCTTTTACAAGATATCTACCGCCTCTTGCAAAAACATGACGGACAATTGCCCCGTGATTATTTGGAAAAACAAGTCACGCGCCTTGACCAGATCGAAGGCGGGGTGGATATATTGTCCACCAGATTGGCGCAAATTCGTACATGGACATATTGCGCAAATAAAACTAGATGGAGTTCTGATCCAACATATTGGATAAAACGTACAAGGGCGGTTGAAGACAGGCTATCTGATGCGCTACATGATAAGCTTATAGAGCGCTTTGTGGACCGCCGCACACATGCGCTTCTCAAAGGTATGACAAAAGGAATGTCGATGGTCACTACGGTTAAAGATAATGGAGAGGTTTGGGTTGACGACCAAAAAATCGGTCAGCTTGAAGGCCTAAGCTTCAAAATCGACGAGAGTGCCTCAGAACTCGAAGCCAAAGCCCTACAAGCCGCCGCAGTAAAAGCCGTTACACCTGTAATCGACCGCCGCCTGACAAGTCTATGCGGGGGCAGCCATGATATATTCACCCTCTCTGATAAAGGAGAAATTCTGTGGGGCGGGCAAACCATTGGCCGCATAGCCCCCACTGGCTCAGTCTTTTCACCTGATGCCGAGCTTATAGGGGCGGAAATGGGTAATGCTAATCTTCGAAACCTCGCCGTAGATCGTATGCGAAATTTCTTACTCAGCGAGGTCGCCAAAAAGCTGGAACCTCTAAATGTTCTTAAGACATTTCAAGAAGACGAAAACCAGCCCGGCCCTGCTCGCGGACTGGCTTATACACTCTTGCAAGCCAATGGGTCGATTGAACGAACTGACCATCACCAGACAATAAAATCATTAGAACAAGACTCGCGCAAACCCCTACGCGAAATCGGGGTCGTATTTGGGCAATATAATATTTACATGCCTGAAATGATTAAACCCAAAGCCTCTCATCTTTTAAGCCTACTTCTGGCATACGGGGCGGGCGGAAACAAAAAGCCTTTTATTCCCTTTGCAGGTGTAACCTCAATTGCCAATTCCGGGGATTTGCAAAGTGATTTATTTGATCCGCAATCAATCGCCGTCGCAGGCTATAAGGCCTGCGGTCCCCGCATTATAAGATTTGATATCTTGAACCGGCTTAGCCAGCTTATCCGTCAGGCCCAAAACCAAATGACCGCCCCCCCCGCCAGTGCAAGAAAAGGGCCGCGTCGTTTTCAGCTTATGCAGGAAATGCTGGCCATTTTAGGGGCGACCTATGAGGAAACCAGAGGCGTCTTGCAAGCTTTGGGCTATCAGGCCGAAACAATAACAAAGCCCGAAGACAAAAGCCCAACGGATGACGCCGAACCGGTTGAAACTGACAGTCAAGCGGCAGACTCCGCGCCGACGGCTGAAACAACGCCCGACACTATAGTACGGGAGTCTACGCCGCCAGAAACGCCGGCCGAAGACAACACCGCAACTGACGGAGCGCAACAAACCGCTCCAACTCAAACAGACCCGCATTCTGGTAAAACCAAATCCAAAAAAACGCGCACGTTGAATGTCTATAGTAAGAAAATCGTCCATGAAGACGGAACAAGTGAAATTGTCGAAAACAATGAGTTCTGGTTCATGCCATCGCGAAGACAACAGTCACGCGGTCAGGGTAATCGGGCACACGGTAAATCCAATGCATACCGAAAGTCCAAAAAAACCTCAAAACAAGGCCGCACCCCTCCAGCGTCCCGCCATCACAAGGCCAAGGAGGAACGGCGAATGGAAGACTCTCCCTTTGCCGCTTTGGCAGCGCTTAAAACCCCAAAAGGCGGCGATTAGGCCTGCTCGGTAATGACACAAACCCGATCTACCCAAAATCCTGACGCGACTATTTCCCAAAGGCTAGATATATGGCTGTTTAGAACGCGGCTGCTCAAAACACGAAGTCTCGCCCAGCAATTTGCAATGAAAGGCAAGATCAGGCTAACCCGAAATGGACAAACCCACCGCGTTAAAAAACCCCATATTCATGTCTGCCCCGGAGACGTCCTCACCTTTATGCGGGGCACTCGCCTTATAAATGTAGAGGTTTTAGGGATAGGTAATAGGCGCGGACCCGCCAATGAAGCCCAAACCCTTTATAAAAAAATTGCAGCTATTGAAAAAATTACAGCGCTCAGCAGTTGACATTTTAAAAACAAAATCGCAAATCGCATCCAAACTAAGGACGAGTAATGACTTATATTGTCAAAGATGAATGTATTAAATGCAAATTTATGGATTGCGTTGAAGTCTGCCCTGTTGATTGCTTTTACGAAGGTGAGAACATGCTGGTGATACATCCTGATGAATGTATTGATTGCGGTGTATGTGAACCGGAATGCCCGGTGGACGCAATTGTACCGGACACTGAAGATGATCCGGACGGGAAATGGTTGGCGATAAACAGTAAATATGCCGAGCTATGGCCTGTTATCACAATCAAAGGCACCCCGCCGGATGACCGCGAAAAATTCGAATCCGAGACCGGGAAGTTTGAAAAATATTTCAGCGAAAAACCCGGACAGGGCGACGGTTGATAGCGTTAAAAACCAACACACCGTTTTGGACATTACGCAGCGCGATATTGTCATACTTATTGGGAAATCAGAGCCTCCTTTTTTAAAAAAGGGCAAGACTGGATTTTAGATGATTTTTGTGTTATAGTGTTTGAAAGCACGGCGCGGAGAAAAACAAACTCTGGCGCCGTTATTTAATGAAAAAAGGGTGAGATCCACATATTTTTGTAAAATATTTCTCATAAAAAACAAGGTAATCAATATATGACCACTCCAAAAAAAGCCATCATTACGGGCAAGGGATCCAAGAAGAAAATAAACAAAAAAGTCTCCTTTAAAGCCGGGCAATTTATTGTTTATCCAGCCCATGGTGTTGGGAAAGTCACCGGCATTGAGCGTGAAACCATCGCAGGATTTGATATCGAGGTCTATGTCGTGTCTTTTGAGCAAGATAAAATGACCCTACGGGTCCCGACCGCCAAGGCGGCCACATCTGGAATGCGGGCTTTGTCAAATGATCTCGTATTGAAAGATGCGTTCACAACCCTTAATGGCCGGGCGCGCATAAAACGAACAATGTGGAGCCGTCGCGCTCAGGAATATGAAGCTAAAATCAATTCCGGCGATCTTATTTTGGTCGCTGAAGTTGTACGTGATCTCCATAGAACCGAAGCGCAACCCGAGCAGTCCTATTCAGAGCGACAACTATATGAGAGCGCCTTGGACCGTATGGTTCGTGAGGTCTCAGCTATTCATAGTTATGACTATAATGCGGGCCTTGAGGATATCTTGAAAACATTAAGTGCAGCCCGCACACGCCAAGCTGCCAAGGCCGCTAAAGACGCCGACGCCAAAGCTGATAATAGTGAAAATGATAATGGTGAGGAAACCGCCGCCGCATAATCTGGCCTATCATGTCTCTCGCCTAAAGCGAGTTTTTCCTAATCAAAGACGCCAATTGGCGTCTTTTTTGCATTTACCTGTCGTGATTTCTGCTGCGGAATTTTTCGCAAGCAGAACATCATAACGTTTTGAACAGAATAGCTCCAATCGCTTCAGAAAAGGGGCAATGGGTAAGGGTATGCAATTTTTAAAATCGGGGCTAAATTTTTCGAGAAAACCCATTCGCCAGACTTTTTATAAGACCTTAAACAAGACCTTTTATTTGGGCCTGATGACCGCCAGCACAGTACTCCTCAGTGCGTGTGGTGGTGGAGGTTCCAGCGCGAGTGGAACCCCTGTTATTGGTCAAAGCCAAACAAATGTAAGCTTAACACCCTCACCAGCACCGTCCCCTACTCCAGCGCCGACCAGCGCCGCCAGTACCGCCCCGTCTTTTACGCCCGGTATATTTGAAGATGAACGAAATTTTGAAAACAGATGCGAAAACCCGCGCCCGGGAACAGATGATTTACAAGGCTCAACCCTGATAGAAAATTTTTGGCTCAGATCATGGAGCCAGAATATCTATCTTTTCTTTGACGAAATTGTAGATCGTGATCCGGCTGGTTTCGATAATCGACTGGAATATTTTGAAACCCAGCGCACAGAAGCCACAACGGCCTCGGGAACACCCAGAGACCAGTTCCATTTCAGCGTACCCACTGATGAATTTGAAGCCGTGATATCGGGTGACGGGCAAGGGTCATTTGGCTTTGAGTTCCAGATTTTGGAAAGCGCTACGCCGCGCGAAATTCGTATCATATATGTCGAACCCAACTCCCCGGCCGCAGATGCGGGCTTTCGACGCGGTGATATCTTTCTTGAAGTCGATGATACAAATATCGTAAACGGAGCTACTGACGACGATATTGACGCGATTGATGCCGCTCTTTTTGATAGCGTTGAAGGACAATCACATCGATTTGTCGTCAGAGACGCTCAAACGAACGAAACTAAAACGGCAACTTTAACCGCGGAAATCATCGAAAGCTCGCCCGTTAACCGCGTGGAAATTTTAGACGATAATGTCGGCTATGTTCTCTTTAACACATTCAGTCCGCTAGCATCCGAAGCAGCGCTCTTCGAAGCCTTTTCCGAATTAAGCGAAGCGGGTGTCACAGAACTCGTACTGGATATGCGCTATAATGGCGGAGGCTTACTGGCCGTCGCCTCACAACTGGCTTATATGATCGCTGGCGATCTGCAGACAGACGGTCATGTTTTTGAAGAGCAGGTCTGGAATTCCCAGCATCCAACTATTAATCCTATCACGGGACGCGAACTTATGCCCTTACCTTTTCTTGACGAAAGCCTTGGATTTTCAGTGAGAGAAGGTGTGGATCTGCCTGCGCTTGATTTGGAACGCGTTTTTATTCTGTCCACCTCCAGCACGTGTTCGGCCAGTGAAGCTGTTATAAATGGTCTGCGCGGCATCGGGGTTGACGTGATTTTGATCGGCGGCCGCACTTGCGGAAAGCCTTACGGCTTTATCCCAACAGATAATTGCGGAGAGACATATTTCACCCTACAATTTCAGGGCAATAATGATGCCGGGTTTGGCGATTATGCCGACGGGTTTTCGCCGGCCAATAGCACAGAGGCTATAATAGGAGAAACCATCCCCGGATGTGAAGTCGCTGACGACTTTCAGGCTCAATTGGGTGACCCAGAAGAAGGCCTATTAGCTGCGGCCTTACACTATAGCCAGGAAGATCGCTGTCCCGCGCTCACCCCTGAAAACGCGAAAGCCTCGAAAAACGTCAAACCTTTAATCGTAACCTCCTCTCAAAAAACAGATCAGCGCGGCGATTTACTGGCAAACGAAAATATAAAGCGGCGCTTGTTTTTAGAACAAAACCGTATAATGACACCCTCGCCCACTCGCTAGTGAAACTCCGTTTTGTCATTCAAAAATGTCTATTAGGTCTGGCCGCCTTAACGGTAAACGCCTGTGCAAGCACAGATACCAAGCCGAAACCCCTTTCTGAAAGCTTGCAAAAGGCTGATTTATCAAACAACCAACCGGCCTTGTTAAGCGCAATGACCCCAGATATTCGCCAAGATATATCAAATATAATCGCAGCCCGCCTAGAACGCCCAAATGTGACGATCGCAAGCCGGAGCTTTACGCAAAAATCATCCCTGATCGTTTCAAGGCGCCCGGTAAGGTCTATTGACGTACCAAATGGAGAGGGCCGCATTCTAGATATAGCCGTCCATCACTTTGATCTGTTTATATCCGGTGACACCTGTTTTATATCGCACCGCCAATCCGGCAAGATAGACATGCTGTCAGGCATCGATTGCGTAGCCGTCCAAACAGACGAATAGACACGGACAGTCTGATTAACCGTCCAACATCTCGATACGTTCGGGATGATCTATCCAGATGACTGGCCCATTATAAAGCTCGACCCACCCCCTTACGCGAATACGGGCACCTTCCAGCGAGAGGAGATCAAGCCCTGCCGCATCAAACTTTTTTCTATGTTTCTTTGCAATCGTAACCGTAAAATCCGTCTTATAATCCGAACCAAAGTTCAGATAAACACGCCCGCGCACATCGGCGGCGGAGATGATAATACCTTCGACAATCTGGAAACTATCGACATGCTGGGCCAAAGTGTTCGGGTCAGGTGAGCGTATTTTAAAGGCCCCGCCCTCTTTCCAGATACCGCGCCCTGCATTACGAGCCTCTTGTTCCGCTTCATAGAGATAATCGGTCCTGAACACACTCTCTGCCCAACTATAAACCCGTGCAAAACCGGCTAAAACCATCTCCTCTTGCAGCCAAACCTCTCTTTTGCCGCCGTCGTCCAGAACAAAGACTTGCGCAATAGCTCTGCTGTAACGGTCACGCTGCGGGCCTATATAGGCAAGCCCGATATCACGGCCCTTCACCCTGTCTTCAAGGGCCAGTCTGGCCTGCTCAAAAAGCGATCTATCTGCACTAGACTGATCGCTCGCGCTGCGCGGCGATAGGCTATCACGGTTTTGCCGCGGAGCGGTTATACCTGCCAGACGCACTTTAAGCCCTGAGTCTAACTCAAGACTATTGCCGCTAATGACGCGTTTGACCCGCCCGCTCGGAATAATCTCCGGTTTAACGGATTTCAAATCATCAAACAGGCCCGCGGCTCCGTCAATAATTTTCGCCGGAGCATTTTGGGCTTGCGCAAAACCCGACAGGCCAAGCCCTATCACGCTAAAGCTCATCACAGACACACAGACACAGCCGGTTTTCAATAACACGGCCGCTAGTTTTATGTCTTTGCATCTTCGGAGCATGCGTTCCCAAAAGGCCGATAATAACCTTCACCTATTTGCTTTAAGGATGGCAAAAAAATATTAGCAAGTCCAGCCCGCCGTCTGTTTGCTCTAAAGCTATGACAGGGCGGCGGCCTGTTCAATTGACGTAAAGCCATCAGCATCCATGCGCGCGACGATGTCGTCGCAAATCTCTTTGACCAGTGATGGCCCCGCATAGACAAGCGCTGAGTAAAGCTGAACCGCCTTGGCCCCTGCCCTGATTTTAGCATAGGCCTGCGCACCGTTAGAAATTCCGCCGACCCCTATTAAGTCTATCTGACCATTTGCAGCCGATGCAAAGGCTTTTAATATCTCGGTAGAGCGTTCAAACAAAGGCTGGCCTGAAAGACCACCTGCCTGTGACTTGTTCGGGTTTTGCAAACTCTCTGGACGCGCAATTGTTGTATTGGAAACAATAATTGCATTCATGCCGTAATGACAGGCCTGCTCAGTCACCCGTTCAATTTGGGAGTCCTCCAAATCCGGAGCGACTTTTAAAAAGATTGGAAAAGAGGGCTTATCTGCAGTCAGTTCAGCCCGTTTTTCAGAAATACGGCCCAATAGCTCATCCATCGCATCTGCGCCTTGTAACGCCCGCAAACCCGGCGTGTTAGGTGAGCTGATATTTATCGTAAAATAATCAGACAACCCCCAAAGACGTGACAGACCCGTAACATAATCTTCTATTCTGTCCGTACTATCCTTGTTAGCACCCAGATTAGCCCCGATTAGTCCGCGGTTACTCTGCCTTGATTGCGACGAGAGACGTTGGGCAAAGGGCTCAAGCCCGCCATTATTAAATCCCATACGGTTTATGACCGCTTGGTCTTGCGTTAATCTGAACAGGCGGGGTTTTGGATTGCCCTTTTGCGGGCGCGGCGTAACCGTACCACATTCAACATGTCCGAACCCTGCCTTTAGCATGGCGGCTGGAACTTCTGCATTTTTATCAAACCCCGCTGCCAGACCCACAGGATTGTCCAAATTCAGTCCACCAACATTAGTTTTTAACCGCAAGTCATGTAAGTCATGACGCGGCCCCAAACCCATTTTCAGCGCTTTAATAGTGGCCCGATGTGCTGGTTCCGCAGGTAAGCTGCGCATAAACGCCGTCGCTGTTTTATAAAAAAGGCTCATAATATTTTCGGTCCTAAATATTTATAGTCATGAGGATAGAGTGAATTGGCTGGTGAGGCACGGCTTAATTTTTAAACCCGTCAGGCCAGATATATCCGCCCTGACCATTAGCGGGCAATTCCCAATACGCCTTAATGTCTGAAAACATCAAATCCCGATATAAATGCGGAAATTTTGCTCCGCCGCGCGAAACCTCCCATTTAAGTTCAGCTTGACTTTGGTCGGCGGAAATAGCCGCCATAACAAGCGCTGGATTCGCTTTATAATGTTTATCCGCCGTGGCGACGACCTGATCATGTGCAGAAAAGTGGATAAATCCATCTCTAAGATCGACATCCGTTCCACGGAAAATGCCCTCTTGTTCAAATTTGGCCCAGACTTCTAGGTCAAAGAGCCGATAAATAACCGAATCCGTCATTTCTTAATCCTTCGCACCTTTTTTATCCCATGCACAATTAGCCAGCAAAGTTAATTTATTACCGCACATAAACAAGGCTTTCGCGTTCGAATTTCCGCTTAAAAAGCCTTTCGACTCGCGCAGCCTTATCTACGCCCCCAAACGCTATGGCAAATCTGAAAAGAGAGAGAAAGGACTTATCCGTGCGTAAAAAAACTATCATATTAGGACTTATGGGGGCAGGATTAATGCTACCCGCAATGGCCTGGGGGCAAGACGCTGACCTCGCGGCTACGGTCGCAGCCAATGCAGCCAATGATGCCTTCGTCTTTAATACACTCCTGTTTTTGATCGGGGGTTTCTTAGTTATGTGGATGGCGGCAGGCTTTGCCATGTTAGAGGCCGGTATGGTGCAAACCAAAAACGTCTCCATGCAGTGCTTGAAAAACATTACACTCTATTCTTTAGCCGGTATTATGTATTGGGTTGTCGGGTATAACCTCATGTATACGGGTGTTGATGGCGGCTTTATGGGCTCATTTGCACCTTATAGTTGGCCAGACGCGGGCGCGTCTGAGGGCGGTGATTACTCCGTTGCCTCTGATTGGTTCTTCCAAATGGTGTTTTGCGCCACAACAGCCTCTATTGTCTCGGGCACAGTGGCTGAACGCATCAAATTCTGGCCTTTTGTCATATTCGTTGTCATCCTGACGGGTTTCTTATACCCGATTACCGGTTCATGGCAGTGGGGTGCAGGCTGGTTGTCTGAAGCCGGGTTCTCTGACTTTGCCGGGTCTACACTCGTCCATTCTGTCGGTGGCTGGGCTGCTCTCACAGGCGCGATCATCATCGGTGCGCGGAAAGGCAAATATACTGATGGTAAAGTGAACCCCATCCTACCGTCGAACATTCCGCTCGCAACATTAGGTACATTCATCCTATGGCTTGGCTGGTTTGGCTTTAATGGTGGCTCACAACTTGCCATGGGAACTATCGCTGATGCCGCTGATGTTTCACGTATCTTTGCCAACACTAATCTGGCTGCAGCTGGTGGTGTCGTCGTTGCCGTGATCCTCACACAACTCATCTATAAAAAGATTGATGTGACATTCGCGCTAAACGGTGCGCTAGCAGGCTTGGTGGCGATTACAGCTGAACCTCTGGCGCCAAGTGCCCTCTCATCAATCCTTATTGGTGGTGTAGGTGGCGCTCTGGTTGTCTTTACTGTACCTCTACTAGACAAGTTAAAGATTGACGATGTGGTCGGCGCTATTCCGGTTCACTTGATCGCTGGTATCTTCGGGACATTAGTTGTCGCTTTTAATACACAAACAGACAAGGCAGACGGTACAACACGTACGATTATTGAACAGCTAGGTGTTCAGGGCTTAGGTGTTGTCTCGATCGGTGCCTTCACAATCATCGCAAGTGCTATTGTCTGGACGATCTTAAAAATCACCATCGGTGTTCGTCCAAGCGAAGAGATGGAAGCCGACGGACTGGATAGCCACGAAGTCGGACTCCCATCCTATCCGGAATTTGTTCAAGGCTAATATTGGACATCGTTAAATTTAAGGCATGGCTGTATAGTTTATGTCCAGCCGCGCTTTGTAAGATTTCCCCTCGCGCAACTTAGCGCAATCTCCCCCGGGCTAGCACACAAAATGTGCGAATCCGGGGTTTTTTAGCTTAATTATTAGGCGCGCACATCGAAATTTCAGGACATTTAGAACAAGACTCCCCTTATGGGCGGCCCTGACGTTACCACCAAGGTCATAAAACTAATCAAGGGTGGAAAAATGACACAAAGATTGACATCTTACTTATCAAAATCGCGCACAGCGCGCAGGGGTTTCTTACCCCTGTTAGGCCTTATGGCTTGTCCTCAACTCGCAAGCGCGCAAGACGCGGCGCTCAGCTCAGGTGACACAGCATGGATTTTAACCGCAACCGCTCTGGTTCTATTCATGTCCTTACCGGGCCTTGCTTTATTTTATGGCGGCCTTGTCAGAGCGAAAAACTATCTCTCTGTTTTAATGAAAGTCTACGCCATTGCAGCATTGGCGTCTGTCGTCTGGGTTATTGCTGGCTATTCAATTGCCTTTGGCGATGGCGGCCCATATTGGGGCGGACTTGGTAATCTTTTCTTAGGCGGTCTTGAACGTGACGCCCTATCCGGAACTATTCCGGAGAGTGTCTTTCTGGCATTCCAAATGACCTTTGCCGTTATTACACCCGCCTTGATTGTGGGGGCTTTTGTTGAGCGCGTGAAATTCTTACCTGTCATGCTCTTTACAGCCCTTTGGCTATTGGTCGTTTACGCCCCTGTTACCCATTGGATATGGGGCGGCGGCTGGTTATCCGAACTAGGCGTTGTTGATTTCGCGGGCGGACTCGTTGTCCATGCGACAGCCGGTATTTCTGCCCTTGTTTATGTCTTCATGCTGGGCAAGCGCCAAGGCTTTCCAAACGACATCCCCGGACCGCATCGTCCCGGTATCGTCATGATCGGTGCTTCAATGCTCTGGGTGGGCTGGTTTGGCTTTAACGGCGGCTCGCAACTTGCAGCGGACGGCGGCGCAGGCATGGCCTTGCTGGTTACCCATATCGCAGCCTCCGTTGCAACATTAAGCTGGATTGTGCTGGAAAGCATGGGCGGACGCAAACCCACCCTTGTCGGCGCAGCTACAGGCACCATTGCAGGGCTTGCAACTGTCACACCCGCTGCCGGTGTCTTAGGTCCGCAAGGCGCCTTGCTTATGGGTCTTGCAGGCGGCATTGTTTGCTATTTTGCAGTTAACCTCATACGCGTGAAACTGAAAATAGATGACAGCCTTGACGTTTTCGCCGTTCACGGTGTGGGTGGCATGTTGGGTATTTTACTCCTACCATTGCTGTCTTCAACAGCCCTTGGCGGCACGGGCGACGGTAATTTCGTCGTTCAGCTAACAGGCACAGTTGCGGTTGTGGTTTGGACAGCTATCGCATCTGCAGTCATCCTTGGTATTTTAAAGGCCGCTTTCGGACTGCGGGTTTCCCAAGAAGCCGAGAATGAAGGCCTTGATTTGTCTCTTCACGGTGAAAATGCCTATAATTAGGTCGGACTAAAATTGAAGTGAAAACCCCGACTTTGTCGGGGTTTTATTTTGTTCGTAAATAGGCAATGTAAATATACACCTTGACGATATAGGTATATTTTCCTATGACGATTGAGAAGAGGGTTAGTATGTTTACACATAATGCAATCTGGGAAGCCCTGGATAAATTAGCTCAGGCCTATTCCACCACCCCGTCCGGTCTTGCAAAACAGGCGGGGCTTGACCCGACCACATTTAATAAATCCAAACGTCGAACCACTCAGGGTAAAAACCGTTGGCCGTCCACGGAAAGTTTGGCAAAAGTCTTAACCGTTCTGGATATGAACTTTGAGGACTTTGCGCAATTTACCAGTAAAACGCCAAATCGCGGCCCCTCAATCCCGGTTATTGGCCTTGCACAGGCCGGCAATGAGGGGTTTTTTGATGATGCCGGTTTTCCTGTAGGATCGGGTTGGGATGAGGTGCATGTACCGGGCGTAAAAGATGAGAACGTCTATGCTCTAGAAATCAGCGGGGATTCCATGTCCCCTGTATTGCGCCACGGAGACCGTGTCCTCGTAGCGCCTAACGCCAATATACGCCGCGGTGACAGAGTTGTCGTGAAAACAAAAGTGGGGGAAGTTATGGCCAAAGAATTAAGGCGTATGACAAGCCGCGTCATAGAACTCAAATCACTTAATCCTGATTATGAAAACAGGATATTAGAAAAAGACGAGGTTTTATGGATTGCCCGTATTATCTGGGTGTCACAATAATATCTAGGCTCTGGCTTTACTATCCAGAAAATTCTCAGACTTTTTAATCGCAACTTTTGGATTATCAAAATTATCCAAGATTTCTACCATACGGGATTGCACATCCCGGTCTATAGCCGTCATAGCCGGCATGGCGGCAATTTTTTCCAGCAGTTCTTGTGTTTCTTTAGCGTAATTTTCAGGGTCAATCACAAAACGGGTCAGAGCGAAATGGCTATGAATGATAATATCATCCGGCGCGCGGCGAATAGCACTCTCATATAATTCAATACCCTGGTCCAGACGTGCCCCAAACCATTTCTCACCATTTTTAACCCCTGTTTTTCTAACGACACCCAAATGCCATGCTGCCAATAAAGCATCAGCGCGCGGGTCCTCTGGGAAATCGGTCTGTAAGCCTTCAATCAATGCCAGAGATTTCATTGGGTATTTTTTACGCCAAGCCGTGAGCGGCAGGCTGGTACGGGTAACAAAACCATAGGTCAGGGTATATTGCATTATGGCATCTTGGTCTTCCGGGTCGAGAGCAATGGCCTTTTGCGCCAATGCAAAAGCACGCTTAGATTGCTTATGCGGCTTGTCTAACAAGCCAAGCATAATTTGCGCAGACATGGCTTCTGCAGCCAAAGCATATCCTTGTGCAGACCCTTGGGAAACTCCTAGCGCTTCACCCGCTTGACGGGCTTTTTCATACTCACCTTGAAAAAACAAATTGCGCGCATAATCAATTGAATTGGCCGGGCTTTCAGACACTATAGTCGTGGCCGGAGCCGCGCTTACCTCTAAGGCAGACCCAACCCTGTCATGAGCGGTATTTGCCCCACTCACCGTTACTATGCCAAAATTTAAGGCACATGCGAGGGTTATGATGCCAATACGAAACATAGAATTCATATAGCAAAAAATGGAGCAAAAGTCTCAAAAACTTGTCATCACTTTAAAGAGAGACGTCAGGCTTTCGCCCAAAATCTACACAATTCCGATCATTAATCGCCGCATTGGGCCTTTATGATAGCTGCCCATTCAGGGCTGATTCGATCAAAGCCGCGGTTTCCTGAGCACCATATATCGCTACAAATGACCCAAATCGTGGCCCTTGGGATTGCCCCATACAGACTTCATATATGGCTTTAAACCAATCCCGCAAGTTCTCAAATTCATGCGCCTTACCGACGGTAAAAATCAAGGTTTGCAAGCCTTCTGCGTCTTGACTTTCGTCTTCCTTAAGGGCTTTTAACTGGCCGGCAAGGTCCGTAAGGGCCGCCCGCTCTACAGCGCTGGCTTGCCTATAGCTTTTATGCGGTTTGACGAATTTTTCATAATATCGCACGGCATAACCAACCAGCTTGTCCAGCACGGGATAGGCTTGCGGTGTTGCGCCCGGCTCATAACGCTCAATAAAGCCCCATAAAATATCTGCATCAGATGCATTTGCAGCCGAGACAAGGTTGAGCAAGAGCGCAAAGCTAATAGGTGTACCGTCCCGAGGCGGCTCAGTGTTGTGAATATGCCATACGGGATTGGCAATCTGCTTATCCGGGCTCTGGTCTGGGTAGGCTTTTAAATGTTGAAAATATTCATCCGTGGCTTTTGGGATAACGTCAAAAAACAGGCGTTTCGCCGTGCGCGGCTTTTGGAACATATAAAAAGCAAGGCTTTCAGGCATGGCATAATATAGCCAATCTTCCACCGCAATCCCATTGCCTTTTGATTTGGAAATCTTCTCACCCTTATCATCCAGAAAAAGCTCATAGACATATTGCACAGGCGGTAAGGCACCCAAAATTTTACAAATTTTCGAGTAGACGCCAGCATTGGCCTGATGGTCTTTGCCAAACATTTCAAAATCCACGCCCAGCTTGGCCCAGCGCATGCCAAAATCAGGCTTCCATTGCATTTTCACATTTCCGCCCGTCACAGCCAGGGTCACATCTGTGCCGTCTTCATCCTCAAATGTGATCATCCCGTTTCGGGCATCGACATTTTTCATCGGCACATAAAGCACGCGGCCCGTTGTCGGAGAAATCGGTAAAAATGGCGAATAGGTCGCCCGTCGCTCAGGTCCAAGCGTTGGCAACATAACATCCATAATATCTTGATATTTTTCCGTCGCCTTTAACAATATATCGTCAAAATTCCCGCCGCGATATTCCTCGGTCGAACTCATAAATTCATAATCAAAACCAAAACTATCCAGAAATTGTTTTAGCTTGTCATTATTATGACCAGCATAGCTATCATGGGTGCCAAAGGGATCGGGCACATCTGTAAGTGGCTTGCCCAAGTGCGTTTTAAGCATATCGGGATTGGGCATATTATCCGGCACTTTACGAAACCCGTCCATATCATCAGAAAAAGCAATAAGCTTGGTTGGGATTTTATCGCCTGTTAAAGCCCGAAAAGCGTTAAGAACCATGGTCGTGCGGGCGACCTCACCAAAGGTTCCGATATGCGGCAAGCCAGATGGTCCATATCCGGTCTCGAAAATCACAGGACGATCACCGCGATCAATTCCGCGTTTTTTCTCAATTTCCAACCGTTTAAGCACAAGCCGAGCTTGCTCGAAGGGCCAGGCTTTCGCAGACTGATATATAGGATCAATATCTTGGAGCAGGTTTGACATAATGTGTCCTTTTCTTAGCGCTCGCAAATAGAGCCCTAAACCAGAAAGGTCAACCGCCGCCCGCCACTCGGGTGTCATATAAATCACGGTCTCATGACGGCTCATTTCAAGCCATTGCCTGCTAGGCCGTTTAAGTCTAAAAGACGTCATGATGAAAACTGGGCGCGAAGAACTTTCACCTATAGTCTCGAAGTCTGTCTCAAAGACTGTCCGGGCAATAGCCTGTCTTTTATTTAGCAGTCTTATTCCACAGCTTGTCTGGGCCCAAAATAAGGTGAGCGAATACAACACGCCGCATCAAGCACAAGGCCTCTCACATAACATTCAAACATTAGACACAGCCTTTGAAAACGCTTTTCAAACTGTTCGCTCTCACCTCATAGAAGCTCCCGAGGCCTCTCGCCATTACGTGCAAACGGCTATCGCGCTTTATAACGCTGCCCCTCTAAAAGCCGGTCATTTTTACAAAAGATTACCAGCACAAGCCCCTGAACAAGCGTTCACCCCGTCGGGTTCATGGGTGCCAAATGGTCGGCCTATTATTGCGCCGCAATGGGCACAAAACACGCCCTTGGAAATCGGCCACGCGAATAGGTTTCGCCCGCCTGCTCCGCCGCCGACACGCTCTCCTGCCTATGAAGCCGCCCTAGAAGAAGTGTTTTCGTTGGGTGAAGACACTAGCGAAACCCGCATTGCCGACCAGTCTATTACGGCGCGGTTCTGGGCAGACGGCCTTGGCACTATTTCACCGCCCGGGCGCTGGAACCTTATTGCCCTTAAAATGAGTCAAAATTGGGAACCCCAAAAGAAAAGAGAGCTTTTTCTGGCCTTAAATATTGCCCTATACGATGCCGGAATTGCCGCATGGGACGCAAAATATCATTACCAATATTGGCGACCTCAAACCGCAATTGCCGTCGCTAATCCAAATTTCATTGACTGGACCCCGATGATGGAAAATCCGTTCCACCCTGAATATGTGTCGGGACACTCTACCTTTAGCGGTGCAGGCGCGGGCATTTTGACAGCCTTTTTCGGCCAGCAAGCTTTCTGCATGCAATCAGCCGCCATCGAGCTTCGCGGCCTTAAGCGCTGCTATGATTCTTTTAACGCCGCTGCCGATGAGGCGGGGCTCAGCCGTATTTATGGCGGAATACACTTTTCTTTTTCTAATGAAGAAGGCTTGGCCCTTGGTCGAAAAGTCGCTTTGCATACGCTTAAAAGGCTCTCGGAACAGGGCTATATCGCCCTCCCCTAAGCCCTCAAAATAAATATCACCCAGACTCTAGGCGAATCTTAATAGATTGTTTAATGTCCTCTCCGAATTTGAGGCAATTGTGATTTGGGCAATGCACTATAAAGACTGTCTAAAACACAAATTGCGAATAAGGAGATATCATGGCTGACCTATTGACGCTTGAGGCATTATTTACCCTCTTTATGCTTATTTTGCTCCAAGCTGTGCTTGGCTTTGACAACTTACTCTATATTGCGATTGAAAGTAATAAGGTCAAAGATCCAAAAGATGCCAAAAAAGTTCGCCAATGGGGAATTGGTATTGCCGTTGCGCTCAGGATTATCCTCCTATTCATAATTGTCGGGCTTTTCGGCGCACTCGCAAAACCCTTATTTTCCATACATCTTGGCAATATCATCCATGGTGAGTTTACCATGCAGGCCCTTGTTACACTTTTCGGCGGAGGCTTCATTATCTATACGGCGATTAAAGAGATTAATCACCTCTTAGTGGTTGATCATATTGAGCATAGTGACGGCTCAGGCGCGCGCTCTGTCATGAAAGCCACAGCGCTCATCGTAATGATGAACCTAGTTTTCTCGTTTGATTCTATTTTGTCGGCCATGGCGATCGCTTCTGTCAAAGACGAAGTCACGGGAGCAGTTTCATATCAAGTACCGCTCATGGTCATCGCCATTATTGCCTCAGGCATTGCTATGATCTTACTAGCTGACGCGGTCACAGACTTTCTAAAGAAAAACCGCATGTATCAGGTTTTGGGTTTATTTATTTTATTCCTTGTCGGCGTATTGCTCGTAACAGAAGGCGCACATTTGGCCCATCTGAAACTGTTCGGCTTCCAAATTAATGCTATGAGCAAATCAAGTTTCTATCTTGTTATTGGCGTATTGGTGATCACCGATATACTGTCAAATAAATACCAAAAACGTCTATGGGCGCAAAGAGAGGCAGAGCTTTTGGGGGAGTTGAAACCCGGGAGCAAAGATAAGCATCACGGATAATCAAATGCCCAGAAAGGACTGAACAGTCATGCCTAAGATCAATGCCGATAAAGTGCAAATCAGCTTAGGCACTGGCTATCCAGCTGCATTTAACGAACCGTGTAAAGACCGGCTTACGAAACGTCTATCGGATGCGGGAGGCCTTACCCAAATCGGAGTTCATCTTGTTACACTTCCGCCGGGCTGCTGGGCCTCGCAGCGCCACCACCACAGCGCCGAAGATGAGTTTATTTATATTTTGTCAGGTCACCCAACCCTGCATGATGACGAAGGCGAAACTCTGCTGGCAGCCGGGGAAAGCTGCGCCCATCCGGCCGGGGACGGTAATGGACATCATTTAATTAACCACAGCGATGCCCCTGTTGAATTGCTCGTCATCGGCTCAAGAAAACCGGAAATAGATCATTGCCGCTATCCTGATATTGATCTGGACTTACCCGCTAATGGAACGGCTATACGCGCCAAATGCCGCAAAGACGGCACCCCATATTAGGTTTCGCTTAAGCGACCACAATCACACAGATTATAAAATTATTAACCTTAATATGATTGCTGATGGGCGAGATATGAATTGGAAAACTTGAATAAAGGGATGAGAGCACTTTTAGAAAGGTCTATCATGTATATTCGGTACTTATCACTTATCGCGTTAACCGGCGGTTTGACACTTACCCTAGCCGCACCAGTTTCCGCACAATCTGTCGAAAACCCAGATCAGCCTAGGCGTAAAATTATTCGCAAAGTCGAACCTATTCCCTATTGGGTGGAAGCAGATCAACTTAGCATTCGCGACAATCCCGTCGCGGGAAATGTCGTTGGCATATTAGAGCTTGGCAAAAAAATCAAAGCCTATGAGAGCTTTGAGAACTGGGTCCGGATCACACCAGATGGTAATACTGCGCGCTGGATAAACGCAGATTACCTGACCAACACACCCATCACTTGGACAAATTATGATAGTAAAGCGAAAAGCAAACGCTTTTCTCGGGCCAATTCGTCTTCATCCGATATTATCTTAAAAAAGATCAGAGTGCCCGGAGATAGATCAGCACGCCTACACGCTACATCTATTCGTACGCCGGCAGAAAACGAAAAACTGATAGTCACCCGTCAAAATTTTCGGGCAGGCCCCTATTTTATGAAGCATCATATTAAGTGTCAGGATCAGGAAAACCCCGAAATCAAGTTTCTGGGCGAAGGCTTTAATTATGTGATGATGGAACGTCAGGCCAAGTTAAATATTGCCCGGTCCAAAACGGTTTCAGCCAATAAAGCCGTAGACCGACCCATAGTTCCGGATTATGAGCCTAATGCAACCGTAAAAGCGATTGGAAATTTTGCCTGTAAATATAAGGGTGAAAGCTTCTAAGACACAGTTTCTGTCTGAGGTAAAGGACAGACAATACCCGTTGGTCCGTGCATACAATAGCCCTGCGGGTTTTTTGCAAGATATTGCTGATGATAATCCTCTGCCGGATGATAAATATCGGCGGGGGTGATTTCAGTTGTCACCGCGCGTCCATAAGCAAGGGCGTAGCGCGAAGCGGCGTCTTTGGCAGCAGATAAATGCGCCTCTTTATAGGTGTAAATCGCCGAGCGGTATTGAGGGCCTGTATCATTTCCCTGACGGTTTCCTTGGGTTGGGTCGTGATTTTCAAAAAATACTTTTAATATTTCAGCAAATGTAATTACTGATGGGTCATAAACCACATCTACAACCTCGGCGTGACCTGTTGCACCGGTGCAGGTTGATTTGTAATCCGGTGCGGGATGATGTCCGCCAGCATAGCCAACGGAGGTGACATAGACGCCCGGCAGTTTCCAAAAAATACGTTCGGCGCCCCAAAAACACCCCATGCCCAATAAGACGTGCTCATAGCCTTCAGGATAAGGGGCGAACATATCATTTCCATTGACAAAATGTTTTGTGTGCAGGGCCAACATAATTCTCTCCTAGGTTTTCTTATTTTAGCGCCAAAAGCGCTTCTAACAAGACCGCCATATTTGCTGCCATATCCAAGGCTGTGTCCTCAGTTTCAATATGGTCTTGGCGCACCTCTATCACAAGATGACGAAAGCCGCGCGGCACAATATGTTTATCAATTGTGTAGTTTAAATCATAGGCTGAATAAGGCTTGTTTATATCAATATTTAGTGAAGGATCAAACCCTCGCATTAGGGACTGAAACTTTTTGGCTGTAGCACGGTCATGTTTTACCAAAAGCCCGATATCGGTTTGACGCGGCGCATCACCGCGAATTTGAGGCGTGAAACTATGCATGGATAAAATCAGCGTTTTAGCTGGCAGATTAGCCAAATTTTGCGCAAGGGCTTTATGGTAAGGCTGATAATAAGCCTCTCGCCGGGTATCAGATTGCGCCCGTGTTAGATTTTGATTACCCGCAATAGCGGTCCCGTCGCTCTCTTGTGGAATAAGACCGTTGGCTTTTGGGTCTCGGTTCATATCGATGACAAGACGAGAAATTTTGGCCACTTGGCCTGCACATCCAAAATGAGCACACAGCGCGCGGACCAGCGTATCCGTTCCGATATCCCAAGCTATATGCCGACTTAAATCCGCCCCCGAGAGCCCAAGATTTTTGAAAGGCTTTGGGATGAATTTCGAGGCATGGTCTCCGAAAACAAACATCGGAAAGTGTGTGGTCGCCTTAAGGGTTTCAAACGCTGGAATCATGGACTTTCTTAACCCTATCAAGCCCTTTGTGCCAGCGTCTTTCTTACGCTAAGGGCTATATGTGCGCGTGCGGCGCGGCTCTTCTAACAACCAATAAAGTACATTGTCCTCAAAAACAGGATGGCTGGTGATTTTCCTATGCTCTGAAGGCACAAATAAAACCGAGGTCCATTCTATCGGGGTTTGCAAAACAGGTTTCCATACCCCGCCAATCCGTTCATCCATTAACGCGCTGGAGCGTAATACTGTTTTATCGCCCGGCGCGAAGCGTAAAACATCGACATCACCATTTTGACTATCAATAGAAACAACCGCGGGAACTGACTCCGCATCTCCGGCAACAAGAAATAGCTCAACACCCCGTGGCGGCTTGGCGGGCCGATCGATTGCCGTTTGGAACTGGCGAGCCCGCTCAAGTGCATTGGCTTGAAACGCGATCGCGACATCGCGGCGCTGGTCGGCATCTTGAATTTCAGGCAGAAGCTGCGCCAATATTTCTTGCGTAGATTTATCATCGGCCGCCAGACCCCACCCCATATCCTGCCAAAGCACAGGATCTAACATATTTTCCACAGGATTTGTTTCGTCCCCGTCCCACACGAAAGCCCCATGTCTGGAACGCGGTAGCAATTGATAGACCGACGGAAATGTTCCTAAAATCGCGGCGGGATAATGAGGCAGTATGGGACGGCCCGTATTAAAACCCTCACGTAATTGATCAAAGGCCTCAAGTGCTCCTCCATTTGGCGGGGCAATTAACACAGCCCGTTCAATATCCCGCGCCCCTTCCCACGTAAGAGGGGGAACAGACCCGTCCTCTGGCAAGGCTTTACCCCCATAGCGTAAATAATAGCGGGTTAAGAGCGCACCCATTGAATGCGCGGCAATATCGAATTTTACATTAGCATTGTGAATACCGTATTGCTTTGCATATTGGAACTGAACCTCGCGGCGGCGAGCCTCGATAAATTCGCTGAATTTTTTGGCATTATAGGCAATATCGCGTCGCCAGTCGTAATCGAACTGGAAACAGGTAAAATGATCTGTACCGTAATTAATCGTATTCAGTCCCAATGATTGGTCCCGATACCCCCCGGCACCAAGCGTTGTTAAAATACCCGCATAAGCCTGTATGGTGATAGGAAAACCCACCAGATCGAGTTCCAGATTTTCCAACACCCCGTCCGGCACAACACGACTAAGTGCTTTGCTAACTTGCCCGGTTTCACCTCTAATATGGCTTAAGTCAGTTGATGAACTATCCAAAGGAAGCGCAATAAGTTGACGGCCGTCAGCCGTTGCCGGGTCTGCATAATCGGCCCGAAACGCCCCCCAGACGGTTTGGCCGCTCACATCATCGACAAGACGGGAGCCTAAAATACCGGGAATAACGATAATCGGATTCCTGTCCGGTAAATGATATTGCGCCGATTGTTGATAGATTTCTTTTATAGCGACCTTTTGCGTGGGCCCTGTACTACAGGCTGCTAGAAGCCATAGGCTCGAAAACAGGATAAAATATCCAATCGTTTTAACGGATTGCACGTCAGGCATCTCTCAAAATTATTTTCTAATTATGTAAGTTTTCTATGCGAAAACCATGCAAATCTTAAATCACTCTCAATCACATAGCCTTGATTTTCGCCCGTAATCGTCTTGAAGACCAGCTTATCTTTCAAACATTAATGAAAATGAGACCGGCACGACTGGTGTGATTGAAGAAAGTTTAGCCAATTCCTGTAATTTGTCTACGCCTGCCTGCAAACCAAAATCATCAGCATGAACATAGATCGGCGCGGCTGAGCTGACCAAAACCTTATTGGGTCCCAAACGCGTCACGAGGGTCTGGGCCGCAAAGCTTGCGGTAATATCTTTTAACGAGACATCAATATTGGCCTCATAGGCTTTTTGTCCGCCTTTGCGTAGTCCGCTCAACCCCTGCATATCAATCGTCGTCTTGATACTGGCGACAGGAAATTTTGGTGTATCAAATACAAATTCCTTCATACGAGAATCGCGCGTATCAATATTCGTGACCAAACTATCCAGCGTGATCGAAATTTCGGCCGCACCCTGCGGGCTTACTGTGCCGTCAATCCGGGTGAAATAGTTATTTTCTGCCGTCCCGCCGCCTTTAATTGTCGTATAATTAATGCCGGATTGTGCAGGATTGAGATACCAATTCGCCTCGAGTTTTTCAGCATTTGCAGCTTGAGAGTTTGTATTTTGTTGGGACGCAGGACCAGAGCAGGCTACGCAAAGGGAAAACAAACCCAACGCTAAAATCTGTTTTATGAACATATACACCCCGCAATATTTATTTTCTGCATCCGCAACACTTATCATGGATTTTATAAAAATGTGAAATAACAAATGGGTGAATAGGTTAGGTCAGGCCGGTTTTTTATGCTGGAGCCCTGTGCGCTCACAAATACAAACCAGCTCACCGTTCTGATTAAACGCACGGTGCTCGAAGGTTACGATACCTTGTGTGGGACGGGATTTACTATCTCGCAAAGCCAGAACTTCGGTTTCAACGCGCACGGTATCTCCGGGAAATAGGGGTTTAGGAAAGCGGACCTTATCTGTACCCAGATTGGCGACAGCCGTTCCTAAAGTCGTGTCCCCCACTGAAATACCGACCACTAAACCAAGAGTGAAATAGCTATTTATCAAAACCCGGCCGAACTCCGTTTCGTTTTTGCAGTAGTCTGCGTCCAGATGCAGCCTTGCCGGATTATGTGTCATAGCCGTGAACATAATATTATCCGTCTCGGTAAGCGTGCGACGTATCGCGTGTTTAAAAACTTGCCCGACTTCTAATTCGTCAAACCATTTACCTGACACTAGGAAGTCTCCCCAAACAGTTCACGTCCAATCAACCAGCGCCGGATTTCCGACGTACCAGCCCCGATCTCCATAAGTTTCGCATCTCGCCATAAGCGACCTGTGGGACTTTCATTTATATAGCCCATACCGCCAAGCATTTGGATAGCATCAGAAGCCATCTGTGTGGCTTTTTCAGCCGCATATAAGATACAGCCCGCTGCATCTTTACGGGTCGTTTCGCCGCGGTCGCAGGCGGCAGCTACCGCGTATACATAAGACCGCGCGGTTGAGAGCGTCACATACATATCGGCTAGCTTACCTTGCATGAGTTGAAACGTGCCTATGGGTTTTCCAAATTGCTTGCGCTCATGAATATAAGGCAAGACCACATCGAGACAGGCTTGCATAATACCAACGCTAAGCCCTGAGAGAACAACACGTTCATAATCGAGGCCGCTCATCAGAATCTCCGCGCCTTGTCCAATCTCGCCAACGACATTTTCGTCTGAGACAAAACAGTCCTCAAAAACCAGCTCGCACGTATCTGATCCGCGCATACCAAGCTTGTCGAGTTTCTGGGCGGTAGAAAAGCCTTCCATGTCGGGTGTTATGATAAAAGCGGTAATGCCTTTGGAGCCGCCACTCGGGTCGGTCTTGGCGTAGACAAATAAAGTATCGGCTTCGGGGGCATTGGTAATCCACATCTTATTGCCATTGAGCAAGTAACCCCCTTGCGCGCCTTCGGCTTTGAGTTTCATCGAAACTACATCAGACCCCGCACTGGGTTCACTCATCGCTAAAGAGCCGACATGTTCCCCGCTAATGAGTTTTGGGAGATATTTCGCCTTTTGCTCAGCATTCCCCCAGCGGCGCAGTTGATTGATACACAGGTTAGAATGCGCGCCATAAGACAACCCCACAGAGGCGCTCGCGCGGCTAATCTCTTCTAGCGCGATTGTATGCTGCAGATAGCCAAGTCCCGTACCGCCATCCTCGATGGATACTGTAATACCATGCAGACCAAGCTCGCCCATCATCGGCCAGAGATGGCGCGGGAATTTATTGTCTTTGTCAATATCAGCCGCAATCGGCGCGATATGTTCTTGGGCAAAACCGTAAACGCTCTCGCGTATCATCTGCGTTTCTTCGGAATGTCCGAATTGTAGGGTCGGGTAGGATGTTGTCATAATGTTTCCTTTTAGTACCGAAACCGCCAGCGATTTCGGCGCTGCATTACAATCGACTATTAATCGCTTGCGGTCATTCCGCGTCTTCCAGAGAGAGTAAGAGCTCGCCGTCTGTCACTAAGGCACCTGCGATTGCCGTAACGTCTGCCACCACGCCGTCGCGCGGAGCTTCTAGCGTCATTTCCATTTTCATCGCTTCCATCACGATGAGAGGATCACCCGCTTTGACACTATCGCCCGCTTTAGCATTCACAGCAATGATTTTACCCGGCATGGGCGCGGTGAGGGCGTTAGCATTTGAGTTGAGTGAATTTTCAAAGGGCGCAGGTCGTTGTACTATTATGCTCAGCGCAGTGCCTTTTACTTCGACGTAGTCGTCGTAAACTTCATGAGACCATGAATAGAAATAACGTAATTTTTCTTCTGGTTTAGTGTCTTTAGGAGCAGGCGTAAGTTCAACACGAATTTTTTCGTTTAAGACGTCAACTAGCCAATCCCCATTTAAGAGGCGAGTGGCCTGGGCAGGTACAATGTAGTCCCTAACTCGAAATGAAATTATTGTTTGAGGCTGCTGGCTTAATCGCCAAGCATCTCTATCTTGCCAAGGTGTGTGGGTTTTTTGCCATTCAGTTAATTTATCTCCAACATTACGTCCGTGGTGAATAATTGCCACGGTAGCATATGCGAGAGCAGCTGGATGAGAGCTTAAGTCTTTTGGAATTAGCTTGTTTATATTATCGCCAATAAAGTTTGTGGAGTGTTCTCCGCGGACAAATGTTGTGTCGTTTAAAATTTTATGTAAAAAATTGACGTTAGTTTTTAAACCAGTAACGGACGTCCACCTTAATGCTCTTGATAATGAACTAATTGCACTGATGCGTGTTCGGCTTTTACTAATTAGTTTTCCGACCATTGGGTCATAAAACATTGATACATTGTCATTTCTTTCGACGCCCATGTCTTCACGAACCATTCCGCGATCATAATTGTCAGGTGTTTTGATATCTCTTATTCGTCCAATACTCGGCAAAAAGTCATTCGCAGGGTCTTCCGCATAGAGCCTCGCCTCAACCGCATGGCCTTCCATCTTAATGTCTTTTTGCTTCGGGAGCTTTTCGCCTTGCGCCACGCGGATTTGTAGCTCGACTAAATCTAGCCCTGTGATCATCTCTGTCACGGGATGTTCGACTTGCAGTCTTGTGTTCATTTCCATGAACCAGAAGCCGTCTTTGCGGAGCTTCCCCGACCCGTCAACGATAAACTCAACTGTGCCTGCGCCGACATAGTTCACGGCTTTGGCCGCCTCAATCGCCGCGTCCGTCATGGCTTTGCGCACGGCGTCGGTCATGCCGGGGGCGGGGGCTTCTTCAATGACTTTTTGGTGGCGGCGTTGCAGCGAGCAATCGCGCTCAAACATATGGACGACATTACCATGCGTATCGCCAAAGACTTGGACTTCGATATGGCGCGGGCTTTGGATATATTTCTCAATTAAAACATCATCATTATCAAAGCTTGATTTCGCTTCGCGCTGACATGAGGCGAGCATGGCGTCGAAATCTTCCTCGGCTTCGACCTTACGCATGCCTTTCCCGCCCCCGCCAGCGACGGCTTTAATGAGGACAGGATAGCCAATCATACCCGCTTTGGCTTTGAGCAGTTTCGGGTCTTGGTCTTTGCCGTGATAGCCAGGCGTGATTGGTACGCCTGCATCATCCATGAGTTTCTTGGCGGCGTCTTTAAGGCCCATCGCTTCCATGGACTCTGCCGCGGGGCCGATAAAGGTAATTTTCGCTTTTTGACAAGCGCGCACAAAGGCGGGGTTTTCCGAGAGAAACCCATATCCCGGATGGATAGCGTCTGCGCCAGTGTCTTTGGCCGCGGTAATGATTTTATCAATGACGAGATAGCTCTCAATTGCGGGTGAAGGGCCGATATGCACGGCTTCATCTGCCATACGGACATGGAGTGCTTTACGGTCAGCGTCGGAATAAACGGCCACAGTCGAAATACCCATTTTGCGCGCGGTCTTCATCACGCGGCAAGCAATCTCTCCGCGATTAGCAATCAGGATTTTTTTGATTTTCTTAGCCATTACATACGGAACACGCCAAAGCGTGACTCCTCTAGCGGTGCGTTCGCGGCCATGGCTAAGCCCAAACCAAGCACTCGCCTTGTATCTGTCGGCGCAATAATGCCGTCATCCCAGATACGGGCACTCGCATAATAGGGGTGACCTTCACGTTCATATTTTTCGCGAATGGGCGCCATAAAGGCCTCACGGTCTTTTTCGGTCCATTTATCGCGGTCTCGGTGCACAGAGGCTAGCACATTCGCTGCCTGCTCTCCCCCCATCACGGAGATACGCGCATTGGGCCACATAAACATAAGACGCGGCGAATAGGCGCGTCCGCACATGCCGTAATTTCCAGCCCCGTAAGACCCGCCTACGACGACCGTAAATTTAGGCACTCTGGCATTGGCCACGGCGTGAACCATCTTGGCCCCATGTTTAGCAATACCACCGGCCTCAGCCTTGGACCCCACCATAAAACCCGTTATATTTTGCAAGAAGATAAGCGGGGTTTTGCGCTGGGCGCAAAGCTCGATAAAATGCGCGCCTTTCATGGCGCTCTCGGAAAAGAGCACGCCATTATTGCCAAGAATGCCAACTTGGTAACCGTGAATTTTGGCAAAGCCCGTCACAAGCGTATCGCCGTAAAGCTTCTTGAATTCATCAAAGCGGGAACCGTCTACAATACGCGCAATAATTTCGCGGCAATCATAGGGCTTGCGTAAATCTGTTGGGACTATGCCGTTCAGCTCGTCCTCGTCATAAGCAGGCGGTTCAGCGTCTATAGGCTCATAGCTATATTGAGCAGGGCCAAGGTTCTCAACGATGTCGCGCCCTATTTGAAGTGCATGGGCGTCATTACTGGCAAGGTGGTCTGCAACGCCCGAGATTGACGTATGAAGCAAGCCGCCACCAAGGTCTTCCGCGCTTATTTCTTCATTGGTCGCAGCCTTCACAAGAGGCGGTCCACCCAAAAAGATTGTACCTTGATTGGCCACAATGACATTTTCATCGGCCATAGCCGGCACATAAGCCCCGCCCGCCGTACAAGATCCCATAACAATAGCGATTTGCGGAATACCGTCAGCCGACATTGTCGCTTCATTATAGAAACAGCGCCCAAACATGTCTTTATCCGGAAAAATCTCGGCTTGGTGCGGCAGATTACCCCCGCCACTATCGACCAGATAGATACAAGGCAGCCGGTTTTCGCGCGCTATGTCTTGGGCGCGGCCCTGTTTTTTACAGGTTATGGGGAAATATGTGCCGCCTTTAACTGTGGCATCATTACAAATTATCATGACCTCACGACCGGCCACGCGGCCTATGCCCGTAATGATACCCGCCGCAGGGATGTCATCATCATAGCACTCATATGCCGCCATTTGAGAAAGCTCTAAAAAGGGCGTGCCGGGGTCAAGTAAACGTTCAACGCGTTCACGCGGCAAAAGCTTACCTCGCCCAATATGGCGCTCTCGCGAACGTTCAGAGCCGCCAAGGGATATCTTGGCGACTTTTTCGCGTAAATCCGCGACTAAAGATTCCATCGTTGCGGCGTTAGCGCGAAATTCCGAGGTATCAGGATTAATTTTGCTCGCGAGTTTTGGCATATAGTCCCATTTGTATAATTTGACTTTATATACATAAATTTGACTCTTGAGTCAAATTTATTAAAGTGCTAGGGGTAATTTATGTCTGAGTTGCAAAAGCCTACATATCGCTCATCTGCGTCATTTGGAAAACGTATGGAATATATAGTTGTGGGTGAGTTACTCAAACGGGGGTTTGATGTGTATATGACTTTAGTGGATGACCAACAAATTGACTGTATTTTGAGATTTCCTGATACCCCCTCCCAATATGTTGATGTGCAAATAAAGGCACGTTCCAAAACGGCTAAAAATAAAGGTATGTTTTCGGCAATGACAATTTCGCCACGAAAAAATTATATCTTCGTATTTTATGATGAAACCTTAGATGATTATTGGGTTATCCCCTCACTGGATGTTGTTAGAGAAGGCAATATCAATAAGTCTGGGGCGAACGTTGGGAAGGTGAAAGTGCTTCTGGCAAACAAAGTAAAGGCTGGGTGGAAGTCTAGGCCAAAATTCGATCGATATAAAAATCAATTTAATTTTTTAATACCGCATGAATCTTCTTGGAAGATGGATTCATGAAAGTAACGGTTGCACTCAAAGAACCCTTTGACCGAGAAAAGCAGTTTGCCGCCAAACGGCGCGCGGTCATTACCTCCGCGGGACAGACCTTTCGGCGTAAAGGCTATCACAACACATCTATGACACAGATTGCGAAGACGCTAGGTCTCACCAAAGCGGCGCTTTATTACTATGTCAGCAATAAAGAAGAAGTTCTCTTTGCATGTCATCTTATGACTTATGATGCTATGGACAGCATTTTAAAAACGAAACCCAAAGAATGGGTAACCGCTCTTGACCATTTGGAAGCCTTATATGTTGATTTTGTCCGTTTACTTACACAATCAGGCGTATCTTTGCTGACGGATGTTGACAGTTTATGCGATCAGAATAAAGCGATTGTGATTTCACGCCGTAACAAAATCGAACGAAAAATTACCCGCCTTGTGAAAGATGGACAAAAAGACGGCTCTATTCGCGCAGGAAATCCTCGTTTGATGGTCTTTTTCTTCATGGGTGCCCTAAACTGGCTCAATGTATGGTACGATGCTTCTGGCCAATTAAAAGGCATTGATATTGCCAAGCATTTTTCCGAACAAATGCGCGCGGGTATCGCCGCTTAAATCGGAATGAGCCAAAACTGATGCCGAATTTATTTATGCGTGAGCGCCGCTAATATTCGAGACACTCGCCCTTCCAGTCAAATAATCCGCCTGTATCTTGGGGTGTTAATCTATCTATCACCCCAATTAATTTTTGTGCCGCCTCTTGCGGCGTAAACAGCGTGTCAGGCCGCACATTACCTTGATAGGGTTTGGAGAGTTGCGTATCTACCGTACCCGGATGAAGACTTATAATTACGGCGTCCTTAAACCGTCTGGCATGTTCAATGGCGAGCGTTTTTATGATCATATTGAGAGCGGCTTTTGAGGCCCGGTAAGCATACCATCCCCCGATGCGGTTATCCGTTATACTGCCGACTCTGGCCGATAAGGCGGCAAACACAGCTTTGCTATCACGACGAAGAAGCGGTAAAAAATATTTGGCGACATTGGCAGGTCCCGTCGCATTAACGTTGAAACTGGTTTCAAACCCCTTGGACGTTATGGCCCGCATAGATTTTTCAGGCGCTATACCCTCTCCGGTTAACAATCCTGTGGCGATAAGAATAAGATCAAAAGGTGCCGCATTTTTAAGCGTCTCTGAAACCGATTTGATACTCTCTTGCGATGTTATATCAATTTCCAGATCAGTGACCTTACCCGATGGATGCCCTGATAGGCTTCGTGATAAGGCATAGACATGCTCAACCTGGTTGGACCTTGCGAAAAGGTCAGTAAAAGCCCGCCCAATCCCGCCGCTTGCCCCTATGACAATGACGCGCAAGTTTGGATTCAGGGTTGGTAATATCATATCATCTCTTCCAAAACCGCCTTATCCATAAAATACCATATTCCAAACCCAAAAGCGCTTTATTTAAACCTCACTTTAAGGCTTTATCTGATAGGTAACCACCATGAAATCAAACTTTCCATTTTTTGATCGTTGGGTCGAGAACGTCAAAAACTTGGCGCGCCATAAATTCGCTGAACCTTTCTTGGCGTTTATAGCCTTTTCCGAGAGTATAATTTTTCCTATACCGACGGCTGTCCTGCTTGTCGCTATGGTGCAATCCTCGCCCCATAAAGCATGGCGTTATGCTTTCATTTGTTCCATTTGCTCTGTTCTGGGCGGTCTTATAGGCTATGCGCTGGGCTGGTTTGCCTATGAAAGCTTTGCCCTGCCTATCTTGGAAAATCTCGGTAAATTAGAAAAGGTCGAGGTCTATAAAGGCATGGCCGATGAATACGGTGCTATGGCGGTTTTTGCAGGCGGCTTGTCGCCTTTTCCCTATAAGGTCATTACCATCCTCAGCGGGGCCCTTAAATTAAGCCTACCCGTCTTTATCATTGCCAGTATCGTTTCACGCTTTGCACAGTTTTACATTGTGGCAGGTCTGGTGTGGAAATTTGGCGAGCAAGCCGAAACGATTATCAAGAAACATCTCGCTTTGTTTACAACCGGCTTTGTTGTGCTCGTTTGCGCCCTCTGGTTTTTATGGAAACACTTTCATCCCCATTAGCCCGGCTTAGGCCAGCAGGCCAATAACGCGCTTAAATCCAAAGGCCGTAAAGGCCTTTTTGCGGTCGCTATCGGCATCTGGCCCGATCAATAAAGCTATGTCATCCTCGGACGGCGCCATATCTTTCGATACCAAATCTGTGCAAAGACCGCGTGTTTCCAGAACCGTTTCTACACGGCGGGCTATAGCCTCCCCGCTATCTATCCAAACAATCGATGCGGGCACGGCAGCCTTTAACTCGTCCGCCAATAAGGGGAAATGGGTACACGCCAAGACCACAGTATCGATTTCTGCGCGGCGCTCGCCAGTACCCCCTTGATTGCCTAAAAATAACGGGGCTATTTCAGTCTTGATTTGGGCGGCACTCACTTTCTTGCCCGCCAATTTATCTTCCGCCATTTGAACAAGATTGACCGAGCCGTGTAACCTGACCTCGCAATCTTTAGCAAAGTCTCTAATCAACGCATCCACATATCGTCTTTTAACTGTGCCGGGCGTACCCAAAACAGCAAGGGTTTTGGTCTTCGAGATTTGAGCCGCAGGTTTAATGGCCGGAACCACCCCCACAACGGGCACATCCAACGCCTTGCGTATTGCCGCTAAAGCTGTGGTAGAGGCGGTATTGCAAGCAATAACGACAATGTCCGGCGTGACCATATCGACCAATATGCTAAGGAGTTCAGGCAAACGCGCCTGCAATTGGGACGGGCTTTTATCTCCGTAAGGCCGGAAAGCGTCATCGGCAATATAGGTCAGCTTAAGGCCGGGCAAGCGCGCGCGGATTTCGCGCACAACCGATAAGCCGCCGACACCGGAATCAAAAATAAGAGCATGAGCCATAAGCCTGTTTTACCAAAGAGCGTTACAAAAGCGTTAGGGATTACTCTCCATTTCGCTTTAAGGCGTCATATTCTTAAAATAAGTTGGATTTATGGCAATGGAGGTTTATTTCCCGCTGCCATAACCTGCGGTCTCGGAAACTGTTTTTACGCCGCCCCATAAAGACTGGACTATAGCATCACGCCGACATCCCTTGCGGTAACGATTATAATGGGCCGGATTTTTCTTATAAAAATCCTGATGATACTCCTCAGCATCAAAAAACTCTGCGGCCTTTAACACGGGCGTGACAATATCAGCCTTAAAGGGTTTGGTTTTTTCAATTTGCGCCTTGGAATTTTGCGCGGCCTCGATTTGGTCCGGACGCGCAAAGATGGCTGTACGGTAACTGGACCCTTTATCACAAAACTGTCCGTAAGGGTCCGTTGGGTCAATATGGTGCCAAAAATGTGTCAGAACATCATTATAACTCAGTACATCTGTCTTATACGTGACCTTTACGGCTTCATAATGGCCTGTCTCGGCAAATGTGACTTGCTTATAGGTCGGGTTAATTGTCTCACCACCCGTATAGCCGGACACCACGGATACAACCCCGTCCAAATCTTCGAAATCCTTTTCAATACACCAGAAACATCCGCCGGCTAAAATCGCCGTATCTGTACCCGATGCGAGGTCCAAAGTGGCAGGCGGGGTTTTGATACGGATATCTGACGTATTGACTTCACTTGTTTCCGCGGAGGTGCAGGCAGTTAGCCCCAAAGTGATTATACCCATTAGTAAATATTTTGCCATTTAGCCTACTCCTGATTTGCTGAACTCCTACAGCGTTTAACCCCCACATTCTAATCACAAAACTGCGATTTTACAGTCACAGAGGGCTTTAGGTTTTACTGGCCTTATAACGGGCCAAAGCGCGCTCACGCGCAAATTTATGCTCTATAACAGGTAAAGGATAGTCAACACCGAGCGTAAGACCCGCTTGATCCAAAACAGCCTTTGGCGCCTCCCAAGGACGGTGAATATATTTGTTGGGCAAAGTCGATAATTCCGGCACATATTTGCGCACATATGCGCCGTCAGGGTCAAATTTCTCACCCTGTCCAAAGGGGTTAAATATCCTGAAATAGGGCGCTGCGTCCGCCCCGCTCCCTGCAACCCATTGCCAGCTCGCAGAATTACTAGCCGGGTCAGCATCGACCAATGTATCATGAAACCACTGCTCGCCCAGCCGCCAATCAATCATGAGATGTTTAATCAAAAAACTGGCCGTCACCATGCGCACGCGGTTATGTTGCCATCCTGTCTGCCAAAGTTGGCGCATTCCCGCATCCACAAAGGGGTAACCCGTTTGCCCAGTTTGCCAAGCCTTAAGCTTTTTTGGATCATTTTCCCAAGAAAATCCGTCAAAGGCCGGCTTGAAGTTTTTACGCGCGAGCTCTGGATTAAAATATAGCAAAACATAGGAAAACTCGCGCCAACCAATTTCCGAGAGAAATTTCGCACTTTCATGTCCGTGTCTTTGCGCAGCGTGCCATATCTGACGCGGGGAAATTTCACCAAAGGCCAGATGAGGCGACAGTAGCGACGTTCCTGTTTCATCATCGGGACGGTTTCTTTGTTCCGAATAGGCGCTTACAGGCCCGTCCAAAAATTGCTCAAGAGCGTTATGCGCTCCCGCCTCGCCTATATACCAATGCGGTTTTAAGCTGGCGCCCCAATCCGGGATATTTTTATTGTGACGCGGTAAAAGACCGAGCGCCTCAAGCGCCAGACTGGAAACCGTCTCATTGGCGGCCCGCCCCTTTAAGGTTTCGGGTTTAGGCAAAGCCGGATAGATAACGGCGTCTAACAATACCTTACGCCAATACGGTGTGAACACTTTATAATAGCCACCTGTTTTCGTTTTATGCTCCCAAGGCTCTGTCAGGAGATTGGCGCGAAAACTGTGAACTTTCAAACCCCGCAATTTAAGCGTTTCCATTACCACCTGATCTGTCTGGCGTGCCGTTTGCGCATACCGCCTGTTCCAGAACACCTCCGACACACCTGTTCCAGCGATTATTTCATCAATAATGTCACCCGCTTTTCCACGCCGTAATACCAAGCGCCCCCCTAGCCTGTTTATATCTTCGGCAAGCGCCTCCAGACTATAGTGCAACCACCAATTTGAGGCCCCGCCTATGGCACGGTGGGTTGAAGTTTCGTATATATAAAGCAGGATAAGAGGCCGGCCCGTTTTAACCGCCGCCGTCAAAGCCGGATTGTCAGAAAGTCTTAGGTCGCGGCGAAACCATACCAGAACCGGTGTGTCCGCGCTTTCATTTGCGACATTCATATCAGCTGTAAAAATAGGCTGCTGAAATATCGAAAAGATCCGCCATGACAGATTCAGTTGTGGGCCATCTCCCGGCCCCTTTTCCGCGGATTTTATAGACCTCACCGTCCTTAAATCTAAAGACGGCATGGGCGGCCTCACCACGGGCTTGGGCCAGAAAATCATCTAAGGGTAAGTCTTTTAGCTCCAATGTCCCCGTCACAGCGCCGTCTTTGTTGGAACAAATAGACACGCGTTTCATCGCCCCGGTCATAATTGCGGGTTTAACAAAATTCTCTATCGTATCGCGCTTTATATCGTGCAATGTCATGGAATGACCAAAGGCCAATAATGAAACCAGCCGAATTTTTGCAGCCGCATCAGCACCGCCGACATCAGCACTTGGATCGGCTTCGGCAAAGCCCTTTTCTTGCGCTTCTTTTAGGGCCGCTTCATAGGTTTTCCCAGCACTGATTTCATCAAGCATATAATTTGTCGTGCCGTTAAGCAGGGCTTCAACCCGCACAATACGCCCAGCTTCGCGCTGACACATTTCAAGCACAGGCATGCCTCCGCCTGCCGCACTTGAAAACGCCAGTTCGGCATTATGTTTACGGGCATGATCTAAAAGCGCCTGACCGCCCGCTGCAATGGCCTGTTTATTGGCGCTTACGACGTGAACACCGGAGCGCAGTAAGTCTTGCATATAGCCCAAAGCAGGTTCAATCGGGCCAGATACGTCGATAAATACATCCGGCTTTGCGGCTTTTATATCTGCAAAATCTGTTGTCAGCTCATCAGGCTTATAGCCTTGGTCAATATATTTCTTTTTATCACGGACCATTATTTTGACAATTTCAAAACGGTCATCACTGGCCGCAACTCTACGATATACACCGCCTCCGACAATACCGCACCCCATCATCGCTATGCGTAATTTTCTAAGAGTAGGCGCGGATTTGGGCGCGGAAGACCTAGGTCCGATAGATGTATATGTCGGCACGCCCGGCCGCCCGATATTAAAGGCTATCTCATTTTTCTTTGCGAAAGCTAAAGCCTTAGGCTCGATGAGAACGCTAGCCTGGCTTTTCGCATCATCCCAAGAGATTTCATCATACCGCAAAGGCGCTGGTCCAGCCTCTTTCGGATCATGCTCATAAACCCCGTCAACATCTTTTAACAATAAGGCTTTGACGCCCAATCGATGCGCAACGTAAAGGGCGCTAAGATCGGCCCCGCCCTGACCCAGCAAGACAGGCCTATCATCCTCGCCAATCGCGACATATCCCGGCATGACAACAATATCATGTGTTTTCAAATCTGCCCGCAATTGCTCGACATTCAAATCAACAAGCTCCGCTTGCTTATAAGTCCCTTGCGCTTTCAAACCGAGATCACGCGCCTGACGTACAAAGGCCGGTGCCCCGACCCGTTCCAAAGCCAAAGCCAATAAAGCCGCTGAGCGGCGCTCCCCGAGTTGTAAAAGTTCGGCAAGATTTTCAGCTTCCCCTTCTGGCCCAATCTGGCGCGCTTCCGCCATAAGGACATCGCTTTGGTCGCCTTGCGCCGAGGTCACAGCCACGACATTATAACCCTGACGATAATGGCGATAGATTTCACTGGCCGCATTGCTGTAATCATCCAGCGAACGCAATACGCTATGGCCAAAATTCAAGACTATGACGGGAACCGGCATCTACTAACCTTAATGTGTAATGCGCCCTTGAGGCGGGCACTTATCGAAGAAAAACTGACTAAGCAGGTGAAAACATAAAGTCAACTCAATCAAGTCCTTAACATGCGGCGATAACACACGGTGTCAAAACCGAAAAAACCGTCTATCGGCGCTACTATTATAAGGTCGCGAATAGACAGGAATACCAAATGACCAACACAGCACATAGTATTCCCAAAAAAACCGCCATGATACGCGGCGTTAAAGGTGTCTGTCCGAATTGCGCCAAGGCCCCTTTATTTAAGTCTTATCTGAAAGCCGTCGAGGGATGCGGCTCATGCGACATGAAATGGAGCACAGTGCGGGCTGATGACGGGCCCGCTTGGGCAACTATGTTGATTGTCGGCCATTTACTGGCGCCCGTTCTGCATTATCTGATCTTTAAACCATCCTTACCCGTTTGGGCTCCTATGACGATTTTAATGGGTTTGGCGCTTGGTCTCTCACTCATTATATTACCTCGCATGAAAGGGCTATTTATTGCGCTGATTTGGGTCACGAAAGCCCCGACATCCTGATCTAAAGTTCTAAGATTGCCTCTGTCGATTTAACCTCACAAAATTCGCCGTGAATATTGGCTAGGCTCACCTCATGCACGGTTTGGGCCGGATAAAACGTCCCGTCCGCTCCCGTCCGGTCAAATGTCGCGCAAGCCTCGCCAGCTAAAATCACGTCAAATCCCAAATTTCCCGCCATACGAACCGACGTCGAAACACAATGATTTGTCGTCAGACCACAGATTACCAAATGCGTTAAATTTTGCGATTTTAAAAGCGGCTCCAAGGCGGTTCCGATAAAACAACTATTCACCGACTTATCAATAACAGGTTCACCGCCCATTGGCGCTAGGCTTGCTATAAACTCTGCACCCGCCTCCCCGTGCCGCAAGGGACTGCCTGGTGTTTTGCTTAAGTGGCGTATATGAAAAACAGGCCACGCCTTAGCGCGCCAATGGGTTAACAGTCTAAGGCCGTGCGCTTCTGCCTGCGGATTATTGCGCGCGCCGCCCCAATAAGGATCTGATTTTGACAAAGCGTATTGCCAGTCAATCAATATAAGCGCCCTGATAGGAAAGTTGGAGTTTTCAGATTTCGTTTCGTGCATGGTTTATTTCAAATAGTTTTACTTGACCTTCCGTCTGCTCTAGCCCATATGAGCCCTACTCATCAAGACCAGCTAAGGGACAGGCCCTAAGATGCTGGGGCAACCTTGTGAATACGCAAACGGTGCCAAATCCTGCGACCCTTAAAGGGTTGGAAGATGATACGGCGCCACAGCGCCGCGCTAACTTCCTTGCAGATTTGACACAGATAATGGAGTGGCTCATGCCGCAGGATATCGAAGTCAAACTCGGTGACAATAGTTTGGAGCGCGCAGATGTGCTCAAAAATGATATTGTTAAAGGCCGACTTTACGGCAAGGACGGCTCACCTGTCATTATTGTCATGGGCGGCATTTCCGCCTCTCGCTTTGTAGCGGATGCTGAAGTCGACACCCCGCGCAATAATGGCCGGGGATGGTGGTCAACACTTGTGCGCGACGGCGGCCCGATAGACACAGAGCAGTTCCAGATAATTGGCATGGATTTCGCCCCGGGCGTCGAGAGCCAAAATCGACCCGGCTCTATCACAACCTTTGATCAAGCCAAGCGATTAAAGGCCTTGCTCGATCACTTAAACATATCCAAAGCCGCCGCGATCATCGGCTCATCCTATGGCGGCATGGTCGCTTTGGCTTTCGCTCAAGCCTATCCGGAGCGGGTCGCCAATCTTTGTATTATCGGGGCGGCGCACAGACCTTATCCCATAGGCGTGGCGTGGCGTGGCATACAAAGACGCGCCGTTCGCCTGGGTATTGAAGCCGGACGGCCAAAGGAGGGTATGAAACTCGCCCGCGAACTGGCTATGACGACTTACCGCACGGCCGAAGAATTTGCCGATAGGTTTGAGCTGATAGAAACGGCAAGCGCGCCCTCAACCTTTGACATATGTGACTATCTCGGTTCGCGCGGTGATGCTTTTGCCGAGCTTATGGATGCCGAGAGATTTCTGGCTTTGTCCGAGTCTATCGATTTACACCGCGTCGAACCCGAAGAGATTAACACGCCGACATTACTCATGAGTGCCATTTCAGATCAACTCGCACCGCTTCGCGATATGCGCGAGCTGCGCGACCGTTTAGCTGGCCCTTCGGAGCTTTATACTTTTACATCGCTCTTTGGCCATGATGCCTTCCTCAAAGAATATGACGCCATGAGCCCGAAACTAAGCGGGTTTTGCAAGGAATTACAAAAATGACCCATAAACGCACACAAATCGTCCAAGCCGATATCGGCACGGACAAAAATTATAAAGCGGTCAGTCCGCCGCTTTATCTATCCTCAACCTATGGCTTTAACGGCTTTGAGGATATGGGCCAATATGATTATGGGCGCAGCGGCAATCCTAACCGGGATGCTCTCGGCAAAGCCATTTCCCAACTTGAGGGCGGATATATCTCCGAAACCCTTGGCGGCGTCGTCACCGCCTCTGGCATGGCGGCCATTGACCTTGTGACCAATCTGATTTCCTCTGACGCGCTTATCCTTGCGCCGCATGATTGTTACGGGGGCACACACCGCCTGCTAACCCACCGGCATGAACAAGGGCGCTTCCGGACAGAATTTGTCGATCAAACCGATCCTGTAGCGCTAGCGGCGGCATTAGATAAAAAGCCCGCACTCATCTTAATTGAAACGCCGTCCAACCCCCTTATGCGGCTCGTAGATATTGCGAGGGTTTGCAAATCTGCGCGTAAAATCGGTGCACTTGTAGCTGTTGATAACACTTTTCTTTCGCCTGCGCGTCAACTGCCCCTATCTTTAGGGGCGGATTTCGTCATTCACTCGACCACAAAATATCTCAATGGTCACAGTGATGTTGTCGGCGGCTGTATTGTGGCTAAAACTCAAGCCCATACAGAGCAGTTGGCGTGGTGGGCAAATTGTACCGGCGTTACCGGGGCACCCTTTGACAGTTTTATGACCTTACGCGGCATGCGCACATTACATGCCCGTATGGATATAGCCGAACGCGGCGCCCTTGCGCTGGCTGGTTTCCTTAAGGCACATAAAAATGTCGAGACAGTTTATTATCCCGGCCTTAGTTCTGATCCCGGTCACACCCTCATGAAGACACAACAATCCGGTCCGGGTGCTATGCTGTCATTTGAGGTCAAAGGCGGCCGGAATGCCGCCAAAGCCGTTTTAGAAAACACGCAACTCTTCCAGCTTGCCGAGAGCCTTGGCGGGGTTGAGAGCCTGATTTGTCACCCCGCTACTATGACACACCGGGGAATGGATGCTCCAGCGCGCAAAATTGCCGGTATTAAGGACACACTTATCCGTATCTCTGTCGGGCTGGAAGATAGTCAGGACTTGCTGAATGAATTGGAACGCATTTTGACACTTTCCTGACCGAAAATAAATATCAGCCATAGTTTCCACGCTGAATACTCAGCCGCTTTACATAAGAATGACGAATTTGCGATTTTTTGCTTGTTTAATCTCGGGATTTTTGTCAAAAGACTTCCATTAAAGGAAAATAGATTACTTAATTTATGAAACACCCTAGTTTAAATAAGTCCGACGACGTTAAAGTCATCGCGAAAGTCGCAAGCCCGGTACAAGCCGACGGCTCTGCTATTGCCGTGCTCGGTCTTGTCCTTTTACTTGTGGTGGTGCTCCTGATTAACGGAGCTATGAGCGGGATATAGGTTTTGATGAAAACCCATAATACACCCGCTCCAAACCGAGCGGGTTTTTTTATGGCACTTAAATGAAGAAAAACAGGAATGTAATGAGCAAACGATCTGATGCAATTGTCAAAGGGCCAAGTCGCGCTGCCGCGCGGGCGATGTTGCGCGCGACTGGCATGGACGACGAGAATTTCAAAGGCCCGATGATTGCCGTATTCAACACGTGGACCAATATGGGCCCGTGCAATATGGATTTGGACAAATTGGCCGTACCCGTGCGGGCCGGCATTCGCGCCGCAGGTGGCACGCCCGTTGATTTTAATTCAATCGCCGTCTCTGACGGGATTACTATGGGCTCTGAAGGCATGCGGGCCTCGCTCATGTCCCGGGAAGTTATTGCCGACTCAATTGAACTGGCGGTCAAAGGGCACTCTCTTGACGGTGTGATTATTCTGGTTGCCTGTGACAAGACAATACCGGCGGCGGCTATGGCTTTGGCACGGATGAATATTCCCGGAGTTGTGCTTTACGGCGGGTCTATTATGCCCGGTAATCACAAAGGTAAAGATCTCTCTGTTCAGGATGTATTTGAAGCGGTCGGCGCCTGCGCAGCCGGTCTGATTGACGATGCCGAATTAAAAGAGATTGAAAAAGCAGCCTGCCCGGGCGCGGGGGCTTGCGGGGGTCAATTTACGGCCAATTCCATGGCTATGGCTATGACCTTTCTTGGACTATCCCCCATGGGAGCCAATGACATACCCGCTATTTCAGAAGATAAAAATGAGAGCGCCTTTAAAGCCGGACATACCGTTGTGGAGTGCGTTAAAAACAACCGACTGCCTCGCGATATTATTACCCATACCGCTTTAATGAACGCTGCCATCGCCCTATCGGCTACGGCGGCGTCAACCAATGCGATTTTGCATTTGCTGGCTATTGCGTCAGAAGCTGAAATCAAGGGCTTCGATATTGACATTTTTGATGAGATTTCTCGGACGACGCCCGTTATTGGAGACCTTAAACCGGGCGGAAAATATATGGCCTATGACCTTTACGCCGCTGGCGGGTCTGGTCTTATCGGACAAAGACTTGTCGCCGATAAGCGCATTAAGGATAACCCGACTGTGACGGGACACTCACTCTTTGATGAAATTGCAAAGGCTAAAGAAACAACGGGCCAAGATGTCGTCAGGCCGATAAAAGACCCTGTGAAATCTCGTGGTGGCTATGGTATTCTTTACGGAGACCTTGCTCCTGAGGGATGCGTCGTCAAACTTGCAGGTCACGGCGCGCTCTTTTTTGAAGGCACGGCCCGCGTTTTTGAGAGCGAAGAAGAATGTTTCGCGGTCGTACAGAATAACGGTATCAAAAAAGGCGATGTCGTCATTATCCGCAATGAAGGCCCGTGCGGAGGGCCCGGCATGCGCGAAATGCTCGGCGTAACAGCCGCCCTTGTCGGCCAAGACCTCGCCGATCATGTCGCCTTGATTACCGATGGTCGGTTTTCCGGGGCCTCTTACGGCTTTGTTATCGGGCATGTTGCCCCTGAATCAGCCCATGGCGGGCCTATCGCATTTGTTAAGGACGGGGACATCATTACCATTGATGTCGAAGCCCGTACAATTAACGTAAAAGCGGACCTAAAAGCACGTGCTAAAAACTGGCGCGCGCCCAAACCTAAATATCCATCTGGCGCTTATGCCAAATATGCTAAACTCGTCGGCAGTGCCTCCAAAGGGGCTGTCACCTCATTCCCATTTGACAATTAAGGAAATTCACATGTCATCTCTTGATATTTATTACGATAAAGATTGCGATCTCTCGATCATAAAAAAGAAGAAAGTCGCCATTTTAGGGTATGGCTCCCAAGGCCGTGCCCATGCGCTAAACCTCAAAGATAGCGGGGTTGATGTTGTTGTCGGCCTGCGCCCGGATAGCTCTACAAATAAGAAAGTCAAAGCGGACGGCTTAAAAAGCAAGGCCACAGCAGACGCCGTAAAAGGGGCCGATGTTGTCATGGTACTTACGCCTGACGAATTACAAGCCAAAATTTACCGCGAAGACATTGAGCCCAATATAAAAGACGGTGCAGCCCTTGCCTTTGGACACGGCTTTGCCATTCATTACGGACAAATCGCGCCGCGCCGTGACCTTGATGTCATTATGATCGCCCCCAAAGCTCCCGGCCACACAGTTCGCAATGAATTTGTCAATGGACGCGGCATTCCTGACCTGATCGCGATAGCTCAAGACGCCAATTCAGGCTTTGCCCTAGAGCTTGCCAAATCCTACGCCTCTGCCATTGGTGGTGGACGCACTGCGATCATTCATACGACCTTTAAGGACGAAACCGAAACAGACCTCTTCGGGGAACAGGCTGTGCTTTGCGGCGGTGTTGTCGAGTTGATTAAAATGGGTTTTGAGACTTTGGTTGAAGCGGGTTACCCGGCTGAGCTGGCCTATTTTGAATGTTTGCATGAAACCAAGCTGATCGTGGATTTGATCTATGAAGGCGGCATCGCCAATATGAATTACTCGATTAGTAACAATGCCGAATACGGCGAATATGTTACAGGTGAAGCAGTTGTAAATGACAGCTCGCGCGAAGCTATGCGCACAGCCCTTAAAAACATCCAGAACGGTGATTACGCCAAATCCTTTATTCAGGAGGGCGCGCTTGGCTATCCAAGCATGACGGCGCGTCGCCGCAATATGGAAGCCCACCAGATCGAACAGATTGGGTCCAGCCTGCGCGAAATGATGCCGTGGATTGCCGCCAATAAAATCATCGATAAAGACGTGAACTAAGCACGCGTTTCAAATACGTAACCTTCAGGATAAACCCATGACCACAGCGACACAATTTGAGCGACAACAAACCGAGATCATCGAAGACCGGGCGCCTAAATCCGGTGCCCAGCTTTTGCTGGAAGCCATTGCCGCCCAAGGCGTGGACACGATCTTCGGTTATCCGGGCGGGGCCATCATGCCCGTCTATGATGTGCTACCCAGAATAAAAACCTTAAACCATATTCTGTGCCGCCATGAACAAGGCTGCGGCATGGCGGCTATCGGCTATGCCCGTGCGACCGGTAAAACGGGCACGGCCTTTGCTACGTCTGGCCCCGGAGCTACCAATCTCGTCACCGCGATTGCCGATGCCTATATGGATAGCGTGCCCGTTGTGTTTGTAACGGGTCAAGTTCCCACTAACCTTATGGGAACGGATGCTTTCCAAGAAGTCGACATCATGGGCATCACTCTGCCTATCGTCAAACATAGCTATATTGCACGCGACCCTGCCGACATTCCGGGCATGGTGGCCGAGGCCTATTTCATTGCCGCGGAAGGCCGGCCCGGGCCCGTGCTGATTGATTTGCCCAAAGACGTGGCCAATGCCCTCACCACAGACCGTCATAAATGGCGGCCTTACCCCAAGCAAAAGCCGGAAATGGGCCAATCTGATTATTTCTCTAAAGCCGAAGAGCTTATAAAAGCAGCTAAGAAGCCCCTCTTTTATATTGGCGGGGGTATCGCCCAAGGCGACGGCGTTAAAGAATTGCGCGACCTTGTCGAGCGCACCAATATCCCCGTTGTCTCAACCCTTAAAGGGCTGGGTTCCTTACCCTCTGATCACCCGCAATTCCTCGGCATGTTAGGCATGCACGGATTAAAAGCGGCCAATTACGCGGTGCAAGAATGTGATCTGCTTATCGTGGCAGGCGCGCGCTTTGATGACCGCGCAACAGGCAAGCTCGATACTTTTGCTCCCCATGCCAAAGTCATCCATATGGATATTGATATTGCCGAAATTAACAAGCTGCGCAAAACAGATGTTTTTCTGGATGGTAGCCTCAAGAAGAACCTCGCCGCGCTTGATCCCGGCTCGTCGGAGTGCGAGGCTTGGCGCAAGCTTTGTTACGCACGCCGCGCTGAGCATGCGTGGGATTATGACGCCCCCGGCACAGGCGTTTACGCGCCCAAGCTTTTATATGATCTCTCGCGTAAAGCCCCTGATAGCGCGATCATTACCTGTGATGTTGGCCAGCACCAGATGTGGGTCGCCCAGCATTGCTATTTCGATGACCCGAAAGACCATATTACCTCTGGAGGTCTGGGCACGATGGGTTTTGGTTTGCCTGCTGGCCTTGGGGCCAAGCTCGGCGCGCCTGAGCGCACTGTGATTACGGTGTCGGGTGACGGCTCGATCATGATGAATATACAAGAGCTTGCGACATTATATCGGTATGACATCCCGCTAAAAATCGTGCTGCTGGATAATTCCGCACTCGGCATGGTGCGCCAGTGGCAGGAAGTCTTTTTCGAGAAAAACTATTCCGAGGTCAATCTGGATGATAATCCCGATTTCGCTGCGGTCGCCAAAGCTTTCCAGATTGAGGCTTTCACAGTGAACCAGCGCAAAGAGGTCGATGCGGGTATTGATAGATTATTGGCGGCCAAAGGCCCGATCTTAATGCATGTTAAAATCGACACCGCAGAAAATGTCTGGCCGCTTGTCCCCCCCGGACGCAGCAATGCGGATATGATGGAGCGGTAGGTGAAAACTGGACATTACTTTTTGCTCGCCATTGGACTCACAGTATTAGTTTTAGGTGCTTTTTTAGGGGTTGCAGCTTTGCAAGCCATTTTAAACTACACGCATGAGCAAGATGCAAAGTTTATGGCTTGGATTTTACCTTCACTCAGTGGAGTTATATTGATTTTTGGAGGCATGCTAAGCCTGAAATATGGGAAGGCATTGATGAAATGACCGAATTACAACGCGATAAAACTTTCGAGCCTTCGGGCGTTCAGGGCAAGCTTAAGATTGTCCTCCACGATGTGTCCGGCACGCTTATTCGTGCGCTCGGCACAATAGAGCGGCGCGGTTATGACTACCGCGACGTACACTGCACACAACGCGTGGACGGTGATTTCGACTTGCTTGTCCATATCGAGGATACGGGCGGGCCGAGTAATCTGGATACATTATGCAAACAGCTGGAGCGACTTTACAACGTCGTCTCAGCCGAAAAAGTGGGACGACGTAAAAGAGCGGAAAGGGCCTAGCGGCCTCCCCCTCATTTCCAAACACACAGAAATGAGATAAATTATGACAAACCATGTAAAAATATTTGATACGACCTTACGCGACGGCGAACAGGCGCCCGGCTTTTCCATGACATCAGGCCAAAAAATGGCCATGGCCGAAGCCTTGGAAGGCCTCGGGGTTGACGTGATCGAGGCTGGTTTTGCCGCCGCCTCTCCGGGGGATTTCGACGCGATTAAAGCCATTGCCGAAATGGTAAAGGACAGCACGATATGCTCTCTTGCTCGCTGTAATGAAGGCGATATACGGGCCAGCGGTGAAGCGATAAAGCCCGCCAAGTCTGGTCGGATCCATACTTTCATTGCCACTTCGCCCCTACACCGCGAGTTCAAACTAAAAATGTCCAAGGACGAAATCGTCCGCCGGGCCATAGAGGGAATTGAACTGGCGCGCCAATATACAGATGATGTGGAGTTTTCCTGTGAAGACGCCATCAGAACCGAACGCGATTATCTTAAACGCGTGGTTGAGGCTGCGATTAAGGCAGGAGCTAAAACGATCAACATCCCCGACACCGTAGGCTACACCACACCGGAGGAAATACAGGATTTATTCCAGTTTTTGACGACTGAAGTGGAAGGCGCGGACAGGGCGGTTTTCTCTGCCCATTGTCACGATGATCTGGGCTTGGCTGTTGCCAATTCCTTGGCAGCTGTGCGCGGCGGGGCGCGGCAAATCGAATGTGCGCTTAACGGTATAGGCGAACGCGCTGGTAATTGCGCCACAGAAGAAGTCGTTATGGCACTCAATACGCGCAAGGATTTCTTTGGCCTGTCTACAGGCATAAAAACGCAAGGCATTTACGCCGCCTCGAAATTGCTGGCCACGCTGACAGGTAATCCCGTACCACGCAATAAAGCCATTGTCGGCAAAAATGCCTTTGCCCATGAAAGCGGTATTCACCAACACGGCGTTTTGGCAAACCGGGAAACCTATGAGATCATGAAACCCGAAGATGTCGGTGTGTCTACGGATAATCTTGTGCTGGGCAAACATTCAGGCCGCGCCGCTCTTAAGAGCCGCGCCTCCAAGCTGGGGTTCGAGTTATCTGATAATCAACTTCAATCGGTTTTCGTAGCTTTTAAAGCCTTAGCCGACTCAAAAAAAGAAGTCTTTGACGCCGATCTGGAAGCCCTTATTTTAGGCGAAGCCATTGGCACGCAGGGGCCGTGGAAAATCAAGTCGCTTTATGTCTCGGCAGGTTCTGACGATAATCGGGATCCACAGGCGACTATTCGTCTATTGCACGAAGACGGACGCGAACGCGAAAAAGTCTCATCCGCCTCCGGGCCGATGAATGCCGTCTTTGATGCGATTTCACAAATCACAGAAACGCCGATGACGTTGGAACATTTCGGTGTTCAATCTGTCTCTGGCGGCGAGGATGCTATGGCCGAGGCCACTGTTCGCGTATCGACCGAATTTGAAAGTTATCAGGGCCGCGGGGCCAGTACTGATACTGTGCTGGCCAGTGCCAAAGCCTATTTGGACGTGATCAACAGAATTGAAAGGCGCGCGGTGAGACAAGCCTCCATCGCGGCGCAGCACTAATGCCCCAAACACACACACCTAAAACACTCTTCGATAAAGTCTGGGAGCGCCATATCGTCGTTCCTGAAACGCCGGATCGTCCTGCGATTTTTTATATCGACCTTCATCTCATCCATGAGGTGACAACCCCGCAAGCTTTCACAGTTCTGCGTGAACGCGGGCTAAAAGTGCGCAGGCCGGACCGAACACTCGCGACGATTGACCACTCAACCCCGACGCGCCGAAACGCGGACGGCTCGCCTGCCTATCATACGCAGGCTGCCAAAGATCAGGTAGCCACTTTGCTCGAAAACGCAAAGGAACACGGGATTGAGACCCATAGCTGGGAGAGCGAAAATCGCGGCATCGTCCATGTTATGGGGCCAGAACTTGGCGCAACCCAGCCCGGCATGACGATTGTGTGCGGCGATAGCCATACCAGTACGCACGGCGCATTTGGCGCGATAGCCTTTGGTATCGGCACGACACAAGTCGGCCACGTGCTGGCCAACCAATCCCTACTCATGCGCAAACCCAAAACAATGGCAATCACTGTCAACGGGCAGCTGCAAGACGGCGTAACCCCCAAAGACGTTATTCTCGCCATCATTGCCAAAATAGGTATTGGCGGCGGGACAGGATACGCGCTTGAATATCGCGGCAATGTTTTTGAAGACATGAGCATGCAGGGCCGTATGACCGTCTGTAATATGTCCATCGAGGCCGGCGCACGTTGCGGCATGGTCGGCCCGGACCAAACGACGTTCGACTATATAAAGGGGCGCAAACATGCCCCCGATGTGGAAAACGGAGCTTTCGCAGCCGCTTGCGAGGATTGGCTATCCCTACGTACAGAACCGGATGCAAAATTTGACAAAGAAGTCACACTTCGCGCCGAAGACATTAAACCCATGGTGACTTACGGGACCCATCCCGGCATGGGCATACCGATTGATAGCCTTATCCCCAAAGCCGCCAATGAAACCGACCAGAAAGCCCTCGACTATATGGGCCTAAATGCCGGTCAGGCGATTGCGGGAACCAAGGCTGATAAGGTCTTTATCGGCTCTTGCACAAATTCACGTTTGGAAGACCTGCGCGCCGCTGCCGCCATTTTAAACGGCAAGAAAGTGGCCCTCACAACCATTATTGTTCCCGGTTCTGGCATTACGAAAGCCTTGGCCGAAGAGGAAGGTCTTGATAAAATTTTCACAACAGCGGGTGCCGAATGGCGCGAAGCGGGATGTTCTATGTGTCTTGGCATGAACGGCGATATTGGAGCGCCGGGTGATCTCGTTGTCTCGACATCTAATCGGAATTTTATGGGCCGTCAGGGTCCGGGTGTACGCACTGTTCTGGCCTCACCTGAAACAGCCGCCGCCACAGCGATTAACGGTGTGATTACCGACCCACGACGCGTGGAGAGCGTAGCATGACCTTCAAGCCGTTACACACAGTCACATCCCGCACAATCGTGCTGCCTATGACAAATATTGACACAGACCAGATCATGCCGGCTAAATTTCTATCCATGACGACAAAGGCTGGTCTTGGCGAACATGTCTTTGCAAATTTGCGCTATGATGAAAATGGCGAATTGACAGATCATGAATTAAATAGCGGCGCAGGCAAGGCCTGTGAAATACTCGTCGCGGGACATAATTTCGGCTGTGGTTCATCCCGCGAACATGCGCCTTGGGGCCTCACGGATTACGGCTTTAGGGTCGTAATCAGCTCCGAAATCGCCGATATTTTCAAGGGAAATTCGCTAAAGAACGGCCTCTTGCCAATTGTAATAGACCCGCGCGCCCATCAATGGTTATTGGATAATCCCGGTGCGGAAATTACGGTTGATCTTGAAAGCTGTGAAGTGCACCTGCCCCGCAATGGCGGAACATACAGCTTTGAAGTGGATGCTTTTTCGCGTTACTGCTTGATGGAAGGCGTAGACGAGATGGGTTATCTTGAAAATCAAGACGCCGCAATTGCGGAATATGAAAGCACAAAATGAACATCAATTTCACCTACCTCCCCGGTGACGGTATTGGCCCAGAAGTTGGCGCTGCCGCCATGACTGTGCTGGAAGCGGTTGCGGAGACATTTTCCCATACGCTCGCGCCTGAATTTCATCTTATTGGCGGCGCAGCTATTGATGCGCAGGGCACACCTCTGCCTGATGCGACCTTTGCTTCATGTGAGAAAACAGGCGCTATTTTACTCGGCGCTGTTGGCGGGCCTAAATGGGACCACTTAAAAGGCTCAGATCGGCCAGAACTTGGGTCGCTACTGCCCTTGCGCAAAAACTTAAACCTCTATGCTAACATCCGACCTTGCAAACCTTATCCTGCCCTGCTGGATCATGCGCCGCTAAAACGTGAACGCTTAGAGGGTACAGACTTTATTGTCATGCGCGAGCTCACAGGCGGCATTTATTTTGGCAAAAAGGGCCGTGACAATTTAGGCGCTTATGATGAGTGCCGATATTCCGAGGCGGAAGTCGAACGTATTGCGATCAAGGCTTTTGAGCTTGCCATGACGCGACGCAAAAAAGTCACCAGTGTCGATAAGTCCAATGTTTTGGAAACGTCACGACTATGGCGCGAAACTGTCAATAAAGTCGCCGCGCGATATCCCGAAGTCGAGCTTGAGCACTTACTTGTTGATGCCATGACCATGCATATGTTGACCAAGGCCCAAAGCTTTGATGTGGTGCTGACAGAAAACATGTTTGGCGACATCCTCACAGACGAAGCTTCTGTTTTGGCAGGGTCTATGGGTGTTATCCCGTCTGCGTCCGTTTCTGACGGGACGCTGGGCATGTATGAACCCATTCATGGCAGCGCCCCGGATATTGCCGGCCAAGGAAAAGCCAATCCCTTAGCGATGATTTTATCGGCGAGCTGGATGCTTAATCTGTCATTTGGCTTAAGCCAAGAGGCCGCCGCTATTGAAACCGCCATTGAAGCCGCGCTCGAAAACAGCGCAGTCACAGGGGATTTGGGTGGGCGTTTAACAACCTCTGACGTTGGGGACTGGATAGGAAAACATATCCAAAACGCGCATGTCTAAGATTGACTTGGCCGATTTGAAAGCCCGTATAGACGCTGCAAATGTCTATGCGCTAGCGAAGCGCACGCCCTGCCAAATGGCGCCTAAGCTTTCTGCGGAGCATGGACGTAATATCTGGCTTAAACGCGAAGACCTCCAAGACGTTTTTTCTTTTAAAATACGCGGAGCGGCAAACCGTATCGCAGAGCTAACACCCAAGCAAAAGGCCAAAGGGGTTTGCGCGGCCAGTGCAGGAAATCACGCCCAAGGCATGGCCGCAGCCGCGGCGCATTATAAAACAAAAGCCGTGATCTTCATGCCGGTGACAACCCCGATGATTAAGGTCAATGCCGTGCAAGCCAGAGGTGCACAAACAAGACTTATCGGTGATAATTACGACGCGGCCTGCGAAGCCGCCCTTGACTATGCCAAAGAAAGCGGGGCGATTTTTATCCACCCCTTTGACGAGCTTGCAGTCATCGCCGGACAAGGCACAGTCGGCAAAGAAATTCTTGAACAAATGCCGCGTCCGCCGGCCGCTATCTATGTTTGCACTGGCGGGGGCGGTTTGGTGTCAGGGATTGGCGCTTGGGTTAAATCTGTTTCGCCCGAGACCAAAATTATTGCCGTAGAACCCGAAGGGGCGGCGACTTTACAAACATCGCTTAAGGCGGGCACACCCACGCCACTCAACAAGGTCGACGGTTTTGCCGACGGGGTCGCGGTCAAGCTGATCGGCAAAAACACGCTGGAAATTTGCCAAAGCGTTGTCGACACTACCATGACGGTGAGCAATGATGAAATATGCGCGGCCGTCAAAGATATTTTTGAGGCCACGCGAACCGTTGTGGAACCAGCGGGTGCCATTGCTTTAGCGGGCGTCATCAAACAAGCCCGTGAGGGTACAGCGCCGGACGGCGATTGTGTTGTCACGCTATCCGGGGCCAATGTTAATTTTGACCGGATCGGCCATATTGTTGAGCGGGCCGAGTTTGGGTCTGGCGAGGAAATGCTTTTTGCTGCAAGAATTCCCGAACGGCCGGGGGCTTTTCTGAACTTTATTCAAGCCTTGGAAAACAGATCGGTGACCGAATTTAATTACAGGTTTGGCGATACAAAAAATGCCTATGTGCTCGTCGGTATCAAGATAGGCGACGTAGGTGAACGTGAAGATATTGTCGCGCGCCTTAACGCCGGAGGCATTGAGGTAACGGACCTATCAGATGACCGTCTGGCCAAACGCCATCTACGCCATATGGTTGGGGGACGTGCTAGCCCTGATATAGATGAGGTGATATACCGCTTTGAATTTCCCGAGCGCCCCGGAGCGCTGACCCAATTCTTGGTCCATCTGGATGCGCGCTGGAATATCTCGCTTTTTCATTACCGCAATCACGGTCACTCAACCGGGCATGTGCTGTGCGGATTTCAGATACCTGATAATGACCGGCGTGACCTTGAGGCGAGCCTCTCAAAGATCGGCTATCCCATGCAGGTGGAAACCGATAATATTGCCTATCAATATTTCTTGAAGGCTTGAAAAGGCAACCTAACCGCTTGCTAGAGGTAAGGAACACTATGTCCTAATTTTTGCAGACATATTTTAACGCTATTATTGCGAATCTCTACCAATAAGCTTATGTGTAGACGTAGAAAATTGAGGTTTGATTATGTCTAAAACTATTCATCACCGCGTGCTTATCATCGGCTCTGGGCCTGCTGGCTATACGGCGGCTGTTTACGCGGCGCGCGCTATGTTGGAGCCCGGCATTGTCGCGGGCATGCAGCCGGGCGGTCAGCTCACCATTACGACAGAGGTTGAGAACTATCCGGGCTTTCCTGAAATACAGGGCCCGGAGCTTATGGAGCATTTTAAAACCCACGCCTTGAAATTTGGTACCACCTTTCATGAGGATATGATTACGGATGTCGACTTCACGACACGCCCCTTTAAAATGACGGGCGATAGCGGCACGCTTTACACGGCTGATGCGGTTATCATCGCGACGGGCGCACAGGCAAAATGGTTGGGCCTGCCATCAGAAGACCATTTCCAAGGCTTTGGCGTTTCAGCCTGTGCGACATGTGACGGCTTCTTTTACCGGGGAAAGGAAGTTGTGGTTGTCGGCGGGGGCAATACTGCCATTGAAGAGGCTTTGTTTTTGACGAATTTCGCAGCCCGCGTAACCCTTGTACATCGCCGCGATAGTTTGCGGGCTGAAAAAATTCTCCAGAACCGCCTGTTTAAAAACGAGAAGGTCGATATTTTATGGGATACAACGCTGGAAGAAATACTCGGAGATGAAACCCCGAAATCCGTTACAGCCGTGAAACTCAAAGACGTCAAATCCGGCAAGATTTATGACAGGGCAGCTGATGGTGTCTTTATCGCCATTGGCCATAAACCCTCCACAGAGATATTTAAAGGCCATATCGATATGAACGGCGGCGGATATATCTTCACGGCCCCAGACAGCACGGTCACAAATATACCGGGTGTTTTTGCGGCTGGCGATGTGACAGACGAGCTTTACCGACAAGCCGTTACGGCTGCGGGATTTGGTTGTATGAGTGCCCTAGAAGCGGAACGCTGGTTGACAGAGCAAGAGGATTTAGCCCAAGCTGCTGAGTAATGGCTGACACGATTGATTGGGATAAATTAAAAACATTTCACGCGGCAGCCGAAACGGGATCCCTCACGGCAGCGGCGGAAAAACTCCTGATTTCCCAATCTGCCGTCAGTCGGCAAATTTCGGCTCTAGAGGACCGGCTCAACACACCCCTCTTCCATCGACATGCTCGCGGCCTGACCTTAACTGAACAAGGCCATATACTCTACTCGGCCGCCCATGAAATGGCTCACCGCGCCGCGCTCGCACAAGCCGCCGTATTAGATAGCCGCAGTAAACCCCAAGGCGTTCTAAAAATATCTACGCCGATTTCGCTCGGGTCCAATTGGCTAACCTCCGTCTTGCCGGAATTTCTAACGGCCTATCCGGAGATTGATGTGCAACTCATTATGGAAGATGAGGAGCATGATTTATCTGCCTTTGACGTCGATTGCGCCCTAAGGCCCTGGCCTTCAACACAAGGCGATGTGATCGAACGTAAGATTGGCACAATCTCTCAAAGCGTTTATGCGTCTAACGCCTATCTGGCAAAACACGGCGCACCAACATCAATCGAAGATCTCGACAATCATAAAATCGTCGCTTTCGGAGATTTAATTCCGCCGGGTTTGAACAGTACAAACTGGTTGCTTAAAATGGGAAGAGCACCCAATTCTCTAAGACGCCCTATTTTATCGGTCAATAATCTACATGGCATAATGCGTGCCGCTGAAGCCGGTATCGGGATAGCAGGCTTGCCGGATTATATGATTGCGATGTCACGTCGACTCGTGCGCGTGCTCCCACAAGTGCGCGGCGAACCCTTTGATGTCTATTTCGTATATCCTGAAGAACTGCGCGGGTCGGTAAAAGCCAAGGTTTTTCGCGAATTTCTGCTTCGTATAACCAAAAATTGGTAATATAGCCCCGATTTTGCGCCTTTAACCCCCTTAGCTCTGCATTTATGCATAGCTAGGCTGCAGTAACAGCTATTCTTTTATTGGATAAAAACCCTATCTTAAGCTTATCACGGAACACTTCCTCCCCTTTTGTTTTGTGACTACCGCATTCAATTCCTCCCCGAAGAGAATAGCGAAGACTATAACCGAGCCAGCCTGGTCTGAGCTCGGTTTTTTTTAACCCGAATTTAATGAAAAGCCGCTATTACAGCTGTGAAATAAGGTTGTGGGACCTAGATTAAAAAAAGAAAAGAATAAATGCTCCCACAAAGTCCCACGGACAAACTCCAGACAGCTATTTTGGCGCAGGCACCAAAAAGTGATCAGGACTATAACGATATTTTCGAAGCGCTGGATTCCGCTTTCGGTCTATGCGTGAGCGTTCTGGATGAAAATTTGAGATATATTTTCATCGGAAAGAATTTTTACCATGCGATAGGACTTGCAGATCACGAATTAAAAATCGGTGATACCCTTCAAAAAGGTCATGAGCTCATGATCCAAAAAGGCCTCATATCTCAAGGCTTTATTGATAAGAACAATCTTAATCCCGATAAACGCAAGAAGATTAGCCTCGAGAGCAATAATCGCACTCAACTCCTAAGTACAATTGGCGGCAAGACCCATAAAATTACCCGCATGATTTTGCCCGGGAATAAATATTTGACGATAGGCTTCGATATCACGCAAATTTATGAAAAGGAAAAACTGTTAAATCTGGCGCTTGCCGTGGGTAATGCCGCATTCTGGACCTATAATTTCCAAACAGGTCTCTATGATATCAACCCCACCATGCAGACATTTTTAGGGGCTAAAAATCTACAAAACGTTCATGATAAAGGCATTGCCACTATAGTTCATCCTGAGGAAATGCACATCCTCGATACTGCACTTAGAAACTTTCCTGAAACCGGTCAATTCGATATCGTCGTCCGGTCAATTAATCATAAGGATAAATATGAGTGGGTGCGCGTATCGGCCATAGGGTCTAAAGACCATGAGGGCGAGTGGTATAGTTTACAGGCCTTTGTCAAAAATATAAACAAAGAGCGTTTACAAGCCCAAGAACTTGAGAAGACAAAGGATATTGCGATAGCTGCTTCGCGAGCCAAATCCGAATTCTTTGCGAATATGAGCCATGAAATCCGTACGCCAATGAACGGAATTATCGGAATGACCGAGCTTCTAGCAAACTCAGATATAACAAGCGATCAAGCTGAATATATAGATGTTATCAATAAATCGGCCCGGTCATTACTCACAGTCATTAACGATATTCTGGACTTTTCCAAAATTGAAACGGGTAACTTGAAACTCAATATTGGGCTATTTAACCTCCGCGAAACCTTCCGTGGTGCCTTAACTCAGCATATTGCCGAGGCTAAGAAAAAGAACTTAAAAATCTCTCTAAACTATCCAGACCATCTTCCAGAAAATTTTGTTGGCGATGAAAACTATATTGGTCAGTTAATAAAAAACTTACTAGGAAATGCTGTAAAATTTACGCAAAAAGGGCATGTCGCGATAGATGTGCTCACCTCTAAGCCCCGCCAAAACAGAACTATTCTGACACTGAGAATCAAAGACACAGGCATTGGTATCCCGGCAGAGAAAATCAAATATATTTTTAATAGATTTACACAAATAGATGGAAGCTCGAAACGCGAATATGGTGGGTTGGGGCTAGGATTAAGCCTGTCGAAACATATTGTGGAATTAATGTCTGGCCGTATTCAAGTTCAAAGTGAAGTCGGGAAAGGCTCGATATTTAGTGTATCTATTCCCTTAAAACTGGAGGATACACCTAATAGCATAGCGCCAGAACCTAAAAATATCCCTGTTCAGATCAAGCCACAATTGACACCCCCCATAAAATTAGAGACCGTTAGCCCCCCACCCCAAATGACAGACACAACGCCTATTCAATCATTGCCCGGCCCCGTTTTAACATCCCAAATAGAAGCCAAAACTTTGAGATCCCAAAAGGGTGCTAGCAAAGAAAATAGCGGTAAAAAGCACATTCTTGTTGCTGAAGACTTCCAGCTTAACCGCGAGGTCATTCGCTTGATATTACTTGAAACAGACTATCTGCCCGTCTTTGCGGAAAACGGTATCATAGCCTTTGATCTCTATAAGAAAGAGCCAGAGAAATATGCCCTTATCGTTATGGATGTCTCTATGCCGGTTATGGACGGTTTAACATCAACACGCAAAATTCGTAGCCATGAAAATCTAAGCCATTTATCAAGAATACCCATTATTGCTCTTACCGCCCATACACTGCCGAAAGATCAAAAGGCCTGCATAGACGCGGGTATGGATGATTTTCTCGCTAAGCCGGTAGACCTTAAAACGCTCGTAGAAAAGCTGGAACACTACACCCAACCCAAGCGGGTTGAAACAAGGCGCTCAGCCTAGCGCGTCCATAGCCTAGTTCACAACTGACCGCCTTAATGACACCCATTACAAAATGCAGCAATACGCGTACAGGCCTGCTCTAATTGCGCCAAGCTGGTCGCATAGGATAAACGGAAAAAAGACGGGCTGTGAAAGGCTATTCCTGGGACAAGAGCGACTAAGCTTTCCGAGAGTAAATGTTCACAAAAGTCTAAATCGGTTTTTATCAGCGCCCCGCCCGCCGAGCGTTTTCCTATGACAGAGGCACATGACGCAAAGACGTAAAATGCGCCTACCGGTATCTTACACACTAATCCCGCCGCATTGAGATTTTTTACAACAAAATCCCGTCTTTTCCGAAAGTCTATATTACGCGATTGAATAAAATCCTGAGGACCGTCCAGGGCTGCAATAGCGCCGTATTGACTAAAAGAGGCCGGATTACCGGTAGATTGCCCCATAATTTTCGCCATAGCCGAAATAAGCCACTCCGGCCCGCCGGCATAGCCAATCCGCCATCCGGTCATCGCATAGGTTTTGGAGACACCATTCATCGTAAGGGTGCGGTCATATAATTCAGGCGAAACTTCAGCGAGCGTTGTAAACGCAAAATCGTCATAAACAAGATGCTCATAAATATCATCGGTCAAAATCATGACACGGGGGTGATGTATTAACACATCTGCGAGCGCGCGAAGCTCAGCCTGACTATAGGCTGCACCGGTCGGGTTTGACGGCGAGTTGAGAATTAACCACCGTGTGCGCGGCGTAATCGCTGCCGATAATTGCTCAGGGGTGAGTTTAAATCCGCTTTGCATATCACACGTAATTGTTACGGGCTTTGCCCCGCATAATTTTACAATCTCCGGATAAGAAACCCAGCAGGGAGCCGGTATAATAACCTCGTCCCCTACATTAAGGCTAGCGCTTAGGGCGTTATAGATAACGGCCTTACCACCGGGTGATACATTTATCTGGGCCGGACTATAATTCAGGCTGTTTTCGCGCTTAAACTTTCTACATATAGCAGCCTTTAATTCCGGCGTGCCATCAATAGTCGTATAGCGTGTCTTACCCTGTTTTAACGCCTCTATCGCAGCACGTATAATATGCTCGGGCGTATCAAAATCAGACTCGCCTACGCTTAAACTTATAACATCTTCACCCGCTGCTTTTAAGTCTCTGGCTTTTTGCGTCACAACAGTTGTTGCGGAGGGTGCAATTCGGGAAAGATTATCCGACAATTTTTCAAAATTTGTCATAGATTTTATCTCTATCAACTGTCATAGCCAAATCAAGAGGGACTGAAATGTCTATAAAAGAATTTAGCGCAATAATGATGGTCTGCATGATTTGGGGACTGCATTTCGTTGTCATTAAATTAATTGTCAACAGTGTCAGTGAGCCCTTATTTTACTCCGCCATGCGCATTTCTATCGTCGCTATCATACTCCTTCCCAAATTGAAATGGCACAAAGGGCAAATGCGCCCTCTCCTCATCGCGGCACTTGCATATGGTGGATTTAATTATGCTTTTATGTTTCCGGCCTTGCGCCTGACAACAGCGTCCGCAGCAGCCATATCCATAGAGCTATTTGTACCCTTTTCTATCATTTTATCCATTTTCATCTTCAAGGACAAAATTGGCCTAATACGTAGCGGAGGCATTCTACTGGCGCTTAGCGGCGTTGCCATCATCGCTTTGGCTGGACCTACAGAAGCGGCAGGTCCGTATTTTTGGCTCGGCGTTTTCATGGTCGCCTGCGCAGCCATGAGTGAAGCCGTCGGGGCAAATTGCGTCAAACTCATCTCAGGCATTAAACCATTAGAGCTTTTGGCGTGGTTTGCCTTGATTGGCAGTTTCGTATTGTGGCCTTTATCCTTTATTCTGGAGGACAATCAGTTAAACGCCTTCTCTGCCGAGAACCGCAATACATTCTTTTTAGGATTAATCTATTCCGCCTTGCTGGTGTCCATTCTCGCACACGGACTTTATTACTGGCTCTTGCAACGCCTGCCCATATATATCGTAGCGACATCGGGCTTGCTAACCGCTGTGTTTGGCATGGGGGGCGCTATTTTATTACTCAAAGAGCCTTTTACGGGATCATTATTTTTCGGAGCGGTCTTAACACTGCTCGGCGTCGGTTTGATATTGTGGCGCAATAATCGGACCGCCGTGCCGCCAGTTGAAAATATTTCAGCCTGAAATATCTTATCTATCCCAAATTTAACCCGAATGCCCTACTTTCCAACGGTTTTGTAGCCCTTCCCCCTCTTGGCCTACGTCCAAGTAAGCCTTAGGCTAGGCCGGACACCGGATAGGCTGGTGATTCATTTTGGTGAGAATATTCATTTGGTCTTTTCGACGACAATGCAAGATAAGTTTTCGCCCTATCTCGACCCCGAACCCTGGGCCGAATATTTTGACGATTTCGCCCGGCGCTACACAACGGCTATTATTTTCGCCTTTTGTGTACATGTTATTCTCTTAATCATCATACAGCCAAATTTTGTGATACCCGACCTGATTGATGAACCGCCCGAAGCTATCAATGTTGAAATTGTCTCATTTGAACCTCCTCCGCCAGAGGAACCCGCAGCCCCACCGGCTCCGCCGCCCGAAGTGCTCACACCCGCTATAGCGCCGCCCCCGCCTGCCGTGCGGCCAAAGCCTAAACC
>CAZHPV010000009.1:0-64374 GCA_964534845.1 uncultured Caulobacterales bacterium | reverse complement strand
GCTGTAATGACCGTTTCAGGATTTTCATAAAGGCGCACAGTCTGGCTGTCCTGATCATCAAGGAGCACATAACTCTCAGGGTCTTGATCTGGTACATATGAGCGCGTCATAGGGGGCGCTTATCAAGCCCGTCTTTAAAAGGCAAATACTCTATCAGCGAACTCCGCATTGTTCTAATGGATGCAAAACTTTGCGCCAAAAAGGGGCTAGACATTATGTCCTGCTGCAAAGCCGCTCGCCCAAGCCCATTGGAAATTATGACCCCCCAAATGTCCGGTGACATCAACGACCTCTCCGATAAAATAAAGCCCTTTTACGGTACGGGCTTCCATGGTTTTGGACGATAATGCATGTGTATCGACGCCGCCCTTGGTGACTTCGGCAGTTCTAAAGCCTTCGCTGCCCGCCGGTTTAACCCGCCATGCGCTTATCATTAGCGCCAGATTGCGCAAGGCGATATCGCTCATATCTGCAAGACGTTCATAATCAAGACCTGATGTTATCATACGGGCAAGGCGTTCGGGTATATATTGCGCCGCCCAATTTGCGGGGCTTTGTAGCGGCTTGCTCTCGCGTGCGGATTTGAGAGTTTCGAATACGGAGATATGGGGGGCTAAATTAAGCGTAATCGCCTCGCCAGCCTGCCAATAGGAGGATATTTGCAAAATGGCAGGCCCTGACAATCCGCGGTGGGTAAATAAAAGCGCATCTTCAAATTCGGTTGATTGGCCTTTTGGGTTTTCATGACATATCCGGCTATAGACGCTGGTGCCCGATAAGGCTTTGAGCGGGTCTTTGAGTGTGTCTGTAAAGGTTAGGGGCACAAGGGCTGGTTCGGTCGGGATGACGTTTAGGTCAAAGGACTTTGCGACTTTATAGCCGTAACTCGTTGCGCCCATTTTCGGTATTGATGCCCCGCCGCACGCAATAACAAGGCTGTCACAGCTTAGAGATTGTCGTCCTGTGGTGACAGTAAATCTGCCCGTTTCGTTTTGTTTGATATCGAAAACTTGCGTGCTTAACCACAATTGATTGCCCGCCGCTTCGCATTCTGAAACTAGCATATCAACGATCTGCGTTGAGCGTCCGTCACAAAATAGCTGGCCTTTTGTCGAGGGGGTGTGTTGGTTTTGCCCGCGAGGTGGGAGCTTGGCTTGTTTTTCAAGCCAGCTAATACCGTAGCGCTCAACAAGGTCGATAAAATCATAGGGGCTGTAACGCGCGAGTGCTGACCGGCAAAAATGCGGGTTTTGGCTTATAAAATTATCTGGCCCGCAATGCAGATTGGTGAAATTACACCGGCCGCCACCGGAAATACGGATTTTTTCTCCCGGTTTTTGGGCGTGATCTATGAGCACCACAGAACGCCCGCGCTTGCCAGCAATTGCCCCGCACATCATACCCGCCGCTCCAGCGCCTATAATGACGCAATCAAAATGCATTAGATCACGTCAGCAGACAATGTGCCTGCTGCCTGCATGAGTTTTAATTTATAAATCGCTGTAACACTCAGGCTGTCGGTTATCTCGCCTGCCTCGACATAATCATAGAGTGCATCCAGATGAAATTTTTGCACGCTAATATCTTCGCTGTCTTCGAGGGCCTGCGGACCAAAACTTAACCCTCTGGCAAGATAGACAATACCCGTCTCATCTGTGACAGAGTTCGACAAATGGACCTTAAATAATGGGGAGAGCTGCGCGGCAGATATACCTGTTTCTTCTTTAAGCTCCCGCCTTGCGCACTCCTCGGGATTTTCACCTTTCGGACATCCTCCTTCCGGTATCTCCCAAGAATAGCGCCCAAGGGCAAACCGGGTCTGCCCGACCATCCAGACATAGCCGTTTTCATATGGCACGACGCCAACGGCCTTGTTTTTAAACCGTACAACGCCGTAATCGGCGGGGCGTCCGGCCGGATTAGTGGTTTTGTAATCAATCAAATGCAGCCATGGGTTTTCAAAAATTGATGTCTCTTTGTGGATTTTCCACGGATTAGGCGCAGTGCGTAGGGTCATTTTGTGAACTCGAAGCTAGAATTGTTTCGGACGTAGAACCCTCTAGCTTAATTAATTTGCGAAATCCACGCCAAGAGAGCTTTTAGGGGGTTGAATGTTTTTCATCCTATATCAATATTGAGGTAATAGTTTTTACATATAAGTAAAATATGGAATTCAATACCAAAGGCCCTGTATTCAAGGGATAATTTAAGGACGTTATAATGCAAGATCCACAAGACCTCATGATGAACCTCGTACCCATGGTTGTTGAGCAATCATCGCGCGGAGAACGGGCGTTCGATATATTCTCACGGCTTTTGCGTGACCGCATTATTTTCCTAAACGGTGTTGTCGAAGACGGTATGGCCAGTGTCATAACGGCTCAGCTACTGTTTTTGGAAAGCGAGAACCCGAAAAAAGAGATTTCAATGTATATTAACTCGCCTGGCGGCTCAGTGACTTCGGGCATGGCGATTTATGATACGATGCAATATATTAAATGCCCGGTGACAACGGTATGTATCGGTCAGGCCTGCTCAATGGGATCATTACTATTAGCCGCGGGTGAAAGCGGTATGCGGGTTGCCCTGCCAAATGCACGGGTTATGGTGCATCAGCCTTCTGGCGGTTTTCGCGGTCAGGCCTCCGATATTCAACGCCACGCCAATGATATTTTGGCTATGAAAAAGCGCTTAAACGAAATTTATGTTAAACATACCGGTAAGAAATATGCCACAATTGAAAAGACTTTAGACCGGGATCATTTCATGACCGCCGAAGAAGCCAAGGATTTCGGCATTGTGGACCATGTCTATAGTAAACGCGGCGAAGAAGCCTAATAGATTTACCAAGTTATAATATTTTGCAATGCAATCTGGCTTGCATTTCAGGGATAAAAAGTGTTCCTATGGGCCATAAAAGTAAGGCATTTGTAATAAAAATGCTGTATTTGAAGGTAAATTAAGACGCACGGCATTTCTTTTGCAAAAGAGAAGGCCAATTAGTGCTAAAGGAAAAAGAATGAGCAAGTCTGATACAACCGACTCCAAAAATACACTTTATTGTTCGTTTTGCGGTAAAAGTCAGCACGAAGTCCGTAAATTAATCGCCGGCCCAACAGTCTTCATTTGCGATGAATGTGTTGAACTGTGCATGGATATTATCCGCGAAGAGGGCAAGGGAAGTGTAGCGAAGGCTCAAGAGGGTGTACCAACCCCTCAAGAGATTTGTGATATTCTGGATGATTATGTAATCGGACAGGCCCACGCAAAGAAAGTTTTATCGGTTGCGGTTCACAATCATTATAAACGCCTTAACCATGCCGCTTCAGCGCCTGACGTCGAGCTTGCAAAGTCAAATATTCTTCTTGTTGGCCCGACGGGTTGCGGTAAAACCTTATTGGCCCAGACATTGGCCCGTATTTTGGACGTACCCTTTACAATGGCCGATGCGACGACCCTAACGGAAGCGGGCTATGTCGGCGAGGATGTCGAAAATATTATCCTTAAGCTTCTTCAATCAGCGGATTATAATGTTGAACGGGCCCAGCGTGGTATCGTTTATATTGACGAAGTTGATAAAATCAGCCGTAAATCCGACAATCCGTCTATCACGCGGGATGTATCCGGTGAGGGCGTGCAGCAGGCTTTGCTGAAAATTATGGAAGGCACGGTTGCCTCTGTTCCGCCCCAAGGCGGACGTAAGCATCCGCAGCAGGAGTTTTTACAAGTTGATACAACAAATATTCTCTTTGTTGTCGGCGGGGCTTTTGCCGGGCTTGATAAAGTAATTTCAAATAGAGGGGACGGATCAACCATAGGCTTTGGTGCCGATATCAAGGAAGTCGATGACCGTCGTTTGGGCGATATTCTGATGGAAGTTGAGCCGGATGATTTGCTGAAATTTGGTCTTATTCCCGAATTTGTCGGGCGTTTGCCTGTCATTGCCTCCTTACGGGACCTGGATGAAGAGGCCTTGGTGACAATTTTGACTGAGCCGAAAAATGCTTTGGTGAAACAATATCAAACCCTGTTTGGTATGGAAGATGTAAAGTTGAACTTCTCCGACGATGCCTTAAAAGCCATTGCCAAAAAAGCTATAGCGCGCAAAACGGGCGCGCGCGGCCTGCGGTCTATCATGGAAGGTATATTGCTCGATACTATGTATGATTTGCCGAGCTTTGAAGGCGTTGAGGAAGTTGTCATCAACGGGGAAGTTGTTGGCGGCACGGCAAAGCCTTTATTGATTTACGCTAAAAAGGCCAAAGAAAAGGCCTCTTAAGCGACGGTGATTTACCGGCTCATGATACGCTAAATATTGGGACTGTTTTTTTTGCAGGTTCGACAAAATTATCGGATTTGAGGGTTGAAAACTCTATTCTGTGCTCCCACTTATAAAAGATGCAGAAAGCTAATTTTTCGAGCACCTGCCTTGTAAGGATTTATCATGAGCGAAACCCTCACTTTACCTGTTTTACCGCTAAGAAATATTGTGGTGTTTCCGCATATGGTTGTCCCGCTTTTCGTCGGGAGAGATAAATCCATCAAGGCGTTGGAAGACGTCATGGAAAATGAGAAACGCATTTTCTTGCTCACGCAAAAAGACCCTGAAGCCGATGACCCAGCACCGGAAGAAATTCACGCTGAGGGGTGTGTGGCGACGATTTTACAGCTTTTGAAATTGCCCGATGGTACGGTGAGAGTATTGGTAGAGGGCGTTGATCGCGCCAGCGTTAAAAGCTTCACAAAACGCACAGAGTTTTTCGAAGCCAAATTGACCATTCATAAAACAACTATAGACGATATGGACGCGGTTAAATTGCTCGGCGAAGTGGTCAGTAAGCAGTTTGAGGCTTATGGCAAGTTAAATAAGAAAATCTCCGAGGACGTGATTACCTCGGTTCTTGAAAATACCGACCCTGCCAAAACTGCAGACCTGATTGCCGTGCATTTAAATGCCAAAATTCCGCAAAAACAGGCGCTCTTGGCCCAGCCGGATGTGAAAGGCCGTCTGGAGCAGATACTCGAATTGATTGACGGTGAACTTGGCGTGATGAAGGTCGATAAGAAAATCCGTGGGCGGGTGAAACGCCAGATGGAGAAAACCCAGCGTGAATATTACCTTAATGAGCAAATCAAAGCTATCCAAACGGAGCTTGGCAATGGTGATAGCCAAGATGAAATGACGGAATTGCAAGCCCGGATAGAGAAAACAAAATTGAGTAAGGAGGCCCGTGAAAAGGCGGATGCCGAATTGAAGAAGCTTAAACAGATGAGCCCGATGTCAGCCGAAGCCAATGTATCGCGTAATTTTCTCGATTGGTTATTGTCAGTGCCGTGGGGTAAAAAGAAGCGTGTCGAACGTGATCTTGAAAAGGCGCAGGCTATTCTGGATGCTGATCATTACGGGCTTGATAAAGTCAAGGAACGGATTGTGGAGCATTTGGCTGTGCAAACACGTACCAAGAAAGTCAAAGGGCCTATACTCTGTCTTGTCGGCCCTCCGGGTGTCGGTAAGACGTCTTTGGGTAAATCGGTTGCCAGAGCGACAGGACGTGAATTTGTGCGCGTTTCATTGGGCGGGGTGCGTGATGAGTCTGAAATACGCGGTCACAGACGGACCTATATTGGTTCCATGCCGGGCCGAGTTATACAGTCTATGAAAAAGGCAAAATATAGTAATCCGCTCTTTTTGTTTGATGAAATAGATAAGATGGGATCGGATTTCCGCGGAGACCCGTCCGCTGCCCTGCTGGAAGTTTTAGACCCCGAGCAGAACGATACATTTAATGATCACTATCTTGATGTCGATTATGATCTCTCAGATGTGATGTTTCTCACAACAGCAAATTCTTTGAATATGGCCCAGCCCTTGCTGGACCGCATGGAGATCATTCGTATTCCGGGCTATACCGAGCAGGAGAAAATCGAAATTGCCAAAAGGCATCTCATTCCGGATATGATTAAAGAACATGGGTTAAAAGCCAAGGAGTTCAGCCTCGATGACGGGGCTTTGCGCGATATTATTCGTTATTATACGCGCGAGGCTGGTGTACGAAGCCTTAAGCGTGAGATCGCGAAACTTGCCCGCAAAGCGGTGACCCAAATTGTGGGTAAGAAGTCCACAACGGTGAAGATTAAGTCCAAAAACCTCGAAGCGTTTCTGGGTGTGAAAAAATTCCGCTACGGCGAGACAGATGAGACCCACCAAATTGGTGTCGTGACGGGTTTGGCTTGGACGGAAGCCGGCGGAGACATTCTGACCATAGAAGCGGTATCAATGTCTGGTAAAGGCAAAATGACGGTTACCGGAAATTTGCGGGATGTGATGAAAGAATCCATCTCGGCAGCAAATTCCTATGTCCAGTCCCGCGCTCCTGATCTGGGCATTAGCCCCCGACAATTTCAAAGCTCCGATATTCATGTCCATGTTCCCGAAGGGGCCACGCCAAAAGACGGACCGTCTGCGGGTGTGGGGATGATTACGGCTATGGTTTCGGTGCTCACAGATATTCCTGTGCGAAAAGATGTGGCCATGACGGGTGAGATTACCTTGCGCGGCCGCGTTCTGCCTATTGGTGGCTTAAAGGAAAAATTGCTCGCGGCCTTGCGCGGCGGTGTGAAAACCGTGCTTATCCCAATTGATAATGTCAAGGACCTTGCCGATATTCCAGACAACGTTAAATCCGCGCTCGAAATCATTCCAGTCTCAACTGTCGACGAGGTGATAGCGAATGCGTTAACGGCTAAGCCCAAAAAGATAAAATGGACGGATATGGATAAGGCCAGCCTTACGGGTATTATGTTAGGTGTAAAACCCGAAATAGGCGGCGACCAAACGGCGCATTAACTGATGTGCACTAATAAGGGTAGGGAGAACTCTATCTCTCCATGGTTTTAATATACCAGTCGATAAAGCTTTGTTCAAAGCTCTCCATTTGGGAAAATGGTCCGGGTTGATAAAATGCGGAATTTACACCTAACTGATTATTCTTGATGATGGTCTTGTCGGCCTGTGTGGTGACATCCCAAAGCCATGTCAGGTCATCGAGATTATAATCTGTGCCCTCTTCGGCGCTTTCATTGACAAACCAGTAAACCTCACACAGGCAATTATCAGCGTCTATTGGCATGAAACGATAACCAAGCATATGGTCGTCATATATGAGAAAAAAATTGACAGGCCCGAGCATAAATTCCGATGCGCCGCCGCTAAACCGGCGTAAATTGCCCAGAAGCGGGGCTAAGGCTTTTCCATCCCGACTTCCCGTTAGTTTACCTTGACGGAGTGGATTGCGCCCATATTGATAGCCTTCCTGTCCGTCTCTGGCATAGCCAAAATAGGCGTTATGTTCCCGGTGAATAATATCTGATTTGTCGGCGAAGGCCTGCTTGGCTTTTTCAAACTCCTTGGGGGATTGGGCCATAGCATGAATTTGCGCAAATTCTTTATGGGCTGGTGTGCAGTGATAGCATTCCTGATAATTCTCAACGGCCAATTTCCAATTCGCCGGAATGTGGTAGCGTTTTGATTGGGCAAGTTTTAAGGCTCCAAAACCAAAGAGTGCGAATAAATCATCCAAGTTATCAAACATATCCGAGGTGGAGAGCGGGGTGGGGGCCAGACTGATAAAGATAAGTCCGCCAACGCATTTCAACCAGACTTTATGTAACCCGTATTTAGACGGTTCAAAGTCGTCATCCATATGACGGGCGGCCACGAGGTCCCCGTCAAGGTTATAACTCCAGGCGTGATAGGGGCAGGTAAATAATTTTGCCGAACCGCTTTTTTCCAGACAGATGCGCGAGCCCCTGTGCCGACAAATATTGATATAGGCTTTGAGCTCTCCGCTGGGGGCGTGAGTGATAATCACAGACTCATTGGCAACGTCCAACGTAAAGAAATCCCCGATATTGGGCAGTTGAGATATATGGCCCGCAAAGAGCCAATGTGTATTGAAGATTTTTTTTATCTCGGCTTGGTAAATGTCTGGATCTTTGTAAAAAACCTGAGGCAGTGCGTATCCAGGAACATAATCTGACAAGGCCCTGTTTAACGTCATCGTCATAACGCCGTCATGCCTATTTTATACATATAACCATCTCGCCTAATTCTGTCTTTGTTTGACTAGCCAAATCTTGGTAGATGCTACATAAGCCAAGGTCAAGGAATGGAGAGATGTGATGTTAGACGCAATCATTATTGGAGGCGGGCATAATGGTTTGGTCTGCGCCAATTATCTGGCGATGTCGGGTAAATCGGTTTGTGTGCTTGAGCGCCGCTCTATTATAGGCGGGGCGGCGGTCACTGAAGAGTTTCATCCGGGATTTCGAAACTCTGTGGCCTCTTATACAGTCAGCCTTTTAAACCCTAAAATCATTAAAGACCTGAAATTGCATGACCACGGACTGAAAATTGTTGAGCGGGCCGTGAATAATCTCTGGGTGCATGAAGGAGGAGATTTCCTTGCCTTCCCTGTTGGCGAGGCTGATCTTAAAGCCGAAATTGCCCTTTTCTCAAAGCGGGACGCTGAGGCGCTTGAGCGTTATTTCCGCGATATTTCTATGGTCGCAGATATTATTCGCGATTTCCTACTCAAGAGCCCGCCTAATGTCGGAGGGGGCTTACGGGATATCTTCAAGGCGGCGACAATGGGTAATAAGGTGCGAAAATTATCATTAGAAGACCAGCGCATTGTCATGGATGTTTTTACAAAAAGCGTAGCCGATTTTCTCGCTCAATATTTTGAAAATGACTTTGTGAAAGGAGCTTTTGCCTTTGACGGAATTGTAGGGAATTACGCCGATAGTCAAACACCCGGTACGGCTTATGTGCTCATGCATCACGCCTTTGGTGAGGTGAATGGCAAAAAGGGTGTGTGGGGTCATGCCATTGGGGGGATGGGGGCGATTACCCAAGCCATGGCAAAATCTGCCCGTGAAAAGGGTGTTGATGTTCAAACGGACGCGCCTGTTAAAAAAGTTATCATAGAGGGTGCCCGTGCTGTTGGCGTTTTACTTGAGGACGGGAGAACCTTAAAAGCACGAACCATTATATCCAATCTAAATCCCAGCCAGCTTTATAACGCAATGGTTGACGCGGAGCATTTACCCGAAGATTTTGCCCGGCGCATGACACATTATAAAAATGGGTCCGGGACATTTCGGATGAATGTTGCCCTGAATAGCTTGCCACAATTTACCTGTTTGGCGGCGCAGGACCGCGCAACGCAGGCACATCTTACGGGCGGGATAGTTATCGGGCCGACACTGGATTATATTGATAGGGCCTACCGTGATGCTAAAACGAGAGGGTGGTCGCGCGCGCCAATCATTGAAATGTTGATACCGTCAACGCTCGATGACAGTCTCGCCCCGAAAGGGCAGCATGTTGCAAGCTTGTTTTGCCAACAATTTGATCCTGATGTTGATTGGGACACACACCGCGAAAACGTCGCCGATCTTATTTTGGATCAGATCGAACTTTATGCTCCCGGATTTAAGGCATCCGTTGTCGGGCGTCAGATTTTAAGTCCGCTTGATCTGGAACGTGTTTTTGGTCTGACTAAAGGTGACATAATGCACGGCCATCTTAGCCTCGATCAGATGTTTAGCGCCCGCCCGCTTTTAGGTCATGGAAATTACCGTGCGCCCGTTAAAAACCTCTATATGTGCGGGGCTGGTACACATCCAGGCGGTGGGGTGACGGGCGTTCCTGGCCATAATGCCGCCCGTGAGGTTTTACGCGATATTTGATAAAACCATCAGGACAATATAGTCTCTAAAGTAAAAGGCGTTGCAATGAATAAATCTGTAGAGCTCATTTTCGATTTTGTAAGCCCGAACGCTTATATGGTTTGGAGCCCGTTTAAAGCCATTGTGGAAAAGCATGGCGCAGAGCTTAAAATCACGCCCGCCTTTTTGGGGGGTATGCATAAATTAACCGGAAATGCCCCGCCCATGATTCGTGATGCTAATATCCAAGGCAAGACGGCCTATGCAGCCTTGGAAATGCAAAGATTTATCAAAAAACACGGGCTGACAAAATTTCAGATGAACCCCAAATTTCCGTTTAACTCTATTACCTTGCAGCGCATTTTGCTGTCAGTCGAGCCACAGCGGCGAGCCGCCTTTATCGATCTGCTTTTACCGGCTATCTGGGAAGACAAACAAGATGTGACCGATATTGCCGCTATGGGCGCACTTATTCAAAAGGGCGGGTTCGATGCGAAAGTCTTGTTTGAACAGGCCCAAAATCCCGCGATTAAACAAGGTCTGATTGACAACACCCAATTGGCTGTGGACCGCGGGGCCTTTGGTATACCGACCTTTTTTATCGGCCAAGAGATGTATTTTGGAAAAGAACGTCTTGTGCAGATCGATGAAGACCTCACTGGGTAAAAGCCATTTAAATGTCCAAGCCTGATTTAAACCGCGGCTGGGTTGTCCAAGTCATGGCCTAAATCTTTCAAATCCTGATATCGGTCACCAATTCTGTGATGCGGGCGGCCCACTGATGCCCCCCGGTAGCGAAATACTATGCAGGTTAAGCGGAACGGTCGCTGCGTTGAAACTCAGATAAATCCAAATTTGTAACCACGCCGCCTTGGCGGGCTAATTCATTTTCGCGTTGCTCTATCAAATGCTCGATTTGATTGGCGGCCATTGGGTTTTTATCCGTAAAGGCCAGTAGGTCCTGCCCGTCCAGGACAATAGCTTTACAATGCGCACCAGAGCGTAATGTGACCGGACTGTCTGTGCCTTTGAGGAGTGCGCGCGAGATATAAAAATCGCCCGCTTCTATGCTCGATAAAATGTCACCTGTCGCGCTAATAACGTCAATCGATCCGAGAATTGGAATAAAAACGCGGTTTAGCTTTTCGCCTATCGCGATCATATTTTCTTCAAAACCATAATCCTCAACACGGCTAGCTGTCACAAGGTCTTCAAGCCCCTCTTTGGAGTTATCAAAAATAGGATGAGAAGAAAGAGCCTCATAACGCGATTTGAAAGGGACCGTTTGTGGTGGTATTGTTTGGAAATGTAAGTTGTGCCCTCCCGAATGAAAAAGACTCTCACGCTTAGCCACATACCAAAACCGCCGCAGAAAATCTGAGCGTACTTTCCATGCATCGCCCCGGTCAGCGACAAAGAACATGAGCTCATACTCAATGCCTTTATCTGTATAATCAAGAACTTCGACTTCGAGGGGTGGGTCTTGCAAAACGCCCGGAATAGATTGTGCGACACTTGTTATGACTGAAATTACATGTTCGGGTTCGTTATCATAAGACAGGACGAGCGAGACCTCCTCACCGTAAGGCATGGCGTCAGACGATTCGACCACAAAGGGTGATTGGGCTAGTTCTGAGTTGGGAACAATTGCCAAGATTTTTTGTTCTGTTTCAATCGTTACAGATCGCCAATCCATACCGACGATGCGGCCTTCATACTCACCAGCCATGATCCAGTCGCCCTCTTTGAACGTTCTTGTCGAGACCATGGATAGGCCTGCAAAAACCGCAGATAATGTGTCTTGGAGCGCAAGGCCGAGGACAATACCGCCAACACCAAGGCCGACGAGTGCGCCTTGAAGATCCGCCCCCCAAACGATTGAGAAAATTAAAGCGGCCCCGAGAAGGACCATCGCAAGCCGAAATAAATCCAAGAGTAATCCCGGGATATTGGCTAAAAAGGATGACTTATCTTGTTGACTTGTCAGAAAGGAATTTAATGCAGTCAGCAGACTGTTGATAAGGAAAATAGACGCAGCCGTCAGGACGATTTTGGTCAGGATAACGGAAAGGGGTAGGTTTCCAATCGAAATAGCGTTGCCATCTTCACCCTTTGGAAAGGCATTAATACCTGCGACTTTGGTCAATAAAATATAAACCGCTATGGTCGGCAAAACAGTGATTTGTAATTGTCTTAGTCCTTTGACATAGGGTGACTTTTTTCGACCGAGAACACGCTGCATTTCAGAAATGAAAATTGTCAGTATCGGGTAAATAATCGCGACACAAATGGCTGCTAGTAAAGCTGATTGGGGAAGGGCGTCCATTAAGTAAGCCCTTTTTTCTTGCTCGCCTTGTCATCGATTAATTTGGGCGGCGACGTGATCCAGCGCTTCACATCACCATAGCTATCCGATTTTAAATCGCCAGCCCGTTTAAAAATATCCTGACTTTTGGCATTTGCAAATGTGGCTTCTGTCACCGAGATTGTATCAATCGGGCTTTCAGTCGCCAGCAGACGTGAAAGCGTGACGCTCTCACCTAAAATCTCATAAACAAATTTGCGTTTGCCGACGATGCCCGCGTCAACCTCACCTGTTGCAAGGCCGATGCTAATCGTCAGATTCAAGTCATGGGTTCGGTTAAATCGGCGAACGATTGTGACCATCTCTTGCGCCAATTCAAGCGCCCTACGTGTATGATCCAGCCGAGGGATGGGTAGGCCACACGCTGCAAGATATACATCACCGATTGTGCTAATACGCTCCACGCCATGTCGTTCTGATGCTTCATCAAAGGCATCAATCAACTCATTGAGAAGACTGATCATTTCTCCTGCTGAAACATCGGCCATGATTTCTGCAAACCGTCCGATTGTTGCGTAGACGACCGTGACATTTTCAAACGTTTCCCCGATAGCCACCTCGCCGCCGCGTACGCGGTCAGCAATTACATCAGGCAGAACTGTGCGTAACAATCTTTCATTTTCAAGATTTTTGGTTTCAATAATTTCATTGTGACCTTTAATTTCCGCGATCATCGTATTAAACGCCCGAGAGAGAGACGAAAATTCATCTGTTCCCGATGTATCAAGCTCTATATCGGTATCTCCACCCGAGAAACGATCAACATATGTTTCCAATTTAGCGATAGGTCGAGAGAAAATTTCAGCGGCGAGAAGGGAAAACAACGTCACCGCAATCGCTATTGCACCAAGGATCAAAAGTAGTTGATTGCGCAAATTATGCAGCGGCGCCATAGCTTCAGCTACATCTTTTTCAGCCAAAATCGCCCATCGCATACCCCCGATTTCAATCGGAGCATAAGAGGATAAGACATCGACGCCCCGGTAATCTTGCACAATTTCTGTATCGCTTTGGCCGCGCAGGGCGTTTTCTGAGGCAATGGTCGTCACAGGCTGATTGAGTATAGCGATGCCTGTGTTTTCGATAAGCATGATCTTGTCTGAGGGTACGGCGGCATTGCGTAGGGCTGAAATATAACCCGGCTTGTCTTCGATCAAAAACCGACTTGACGTCCGTAGGCTTTTATCGCCGCCAACCAAATAGACTTCCCCGGAGGTCCCCATGCCTTCTTCTGTCCAATTTCCCTCCGATGTCATAAACCCGTTAATAGCATCAATATTGAGCTGTGCCGCAATGATGCCGCGAAGTGTTGTGCCTTCGAAAACAGGTGTCGCCATAAAGGCCGCTGGCTTATTATAGGACGGTGCATAATGATCAAAATCTACAATGACCACTTTCCCGAATTCCGGATTTCTACGCACGCGTTCAAACGCCCGTGCAAGACCTGTAAATTTATAAGGGCCAGTCGTTAAGCTCGTCGCATAATCAGCTTCTTTGTAAACACTATAAACAATGTCCCCCGTTTTATGGTCGATTAGAAAAATATCGTAATATTCCAGCTTGTTCAGCATGCGCACAAATAGCGGATGGAAAGCCGCATGTGCGCGGGCATAGGGGCCTTCGTCTAATTCATTCGTCCCAACCTTATTGGGACTTACCAAAGCTTCTTTATTGCCTGTTTCCGCGGGGTTTTCTGAAATGAACTGTGCTTGTAGGTATAGCGCTGCTGGGCTGGTTGGATAATAAGTGTCCAATACGGGCTCGCCTGAACTATTTTGAGCCAGCTTGGCCAGAAAGTCTGTTATGTAAAATTCTTTTAGCTTTGCATTTGAGTCTGAACTCAGTGCAGGCACATCTGTATGAAAGGCACGATTAAATTGTTCTAAAGCGTCTGCGACTTGTCCTTGGTTCGACAAAACCTCGAAAGCCGTTAATTGATCTTTGAAGTAGTTTTCGGTCTGGCGTTTCTTCGTCTCGCGCGTAGCCGTTAACTGATCATAAATTGTCTGGGTCAGAGACGTTTTGGCATTTTTATAGGATAAGCTCCCGACAACGGCCGCACTTATCAAGCCAACGAGAAGCATTAATATCAGTAATTTAGACCGAATCGACATAAATTTAAGCAAAGTCCCCTCCAGTGCCCCAATCCATGTTATATGCTAATAATTCAAAAAGCTATGCGCTCAGATTAAAAAACCGAGCGCATATTTGCGCTTTTTCTACAAAATAAAATCACCCTCAATCATAAAGAGGGTTAAAGCTGTGTCTGCGTTAAAGAGAGCCGAGCTTGCCTGCATTTTTAGCGAGAAGGTAATAGAACGTCACACGCTGCTTATTGCGGTCTTGCTTCATTGTTGCGCATACGGCGTCAATCGCAGCACTCGCTTCTGTTGCGTCCATACCCAATTTCTTGGCACAAAATCCGTCACGCACCCGGTTTTTCTCAGTTTCGTCCGAACAAGAAACCAGTGATGAGTCACGGTTACGCAGAGCAATGCCGCAGTAATTTACGACCTTTTTAACATGGTCCAGCTCTGCATCAGCCGCATAGCGTTTTACGTCTTCTATATAGTCTTTTGGATCAGCCATTTTATCTCCTTTTTTAAGCTGTTAAACACATTATGGAAAAGTGTCGTTATCGTTGTGTCACTAGCCGCAAAGCCTGAAATAACTCATTTCCCGATACGTGCCTCCGTTTTTGTGAAAAATCCGGCCTCCCCACAAGGCCGAATTCTCAACATCAAGCCGTGGAATGACTTGATGTATCACCCTCAACCCCCAAGATTTAAGACGTGATATATTTTCAATACAAAATCATCTGATGTTTGAAAGCGGGCATTGTCCTCAAATATGCGAAACAAGCGAGCGATGTTTTTTTGTTCATATTCAGTTCATCTTTGAAATCGAAGGCGAGAGGGCGTTGCTGCACATATTGACCTATAATCGCGCCGCGAAATTTCAATCAAACCCTATAAATTCTCACACCAAGATGGAGTAGACAATGTGGCCCACCCTACATTAAACTCACGACCGTTGATTGAGCAGGAAGGCGGAGCTGCGGCTAAAGCTTAGCCGCCGCTTTTTTTCCAGACCAGCCAGAGCGGTATCCAGATGAGGGTGAGGGTCGCCATGCCTTTAATCGACTGATAGGCAATCCAGACCCAGAAGAGTTCTTTCTTATGGGCTTTGATATAGCGGATGGCGCGCCAAGGTGAGTATTTACTAAGCGGATTTTTTTGTTTTTCCGTGTCCACGATTCTGTCTGAAAGCCCCTTAATTATTTCTATGCTTTATGCTTTGTATTTTTTGTAATTTCAAACGATAATCACCGCATGGATAAAGAGCAAAAATATTCTGCCACGCGCGGGGCGTGGCTCTGTCTTGGGCTGCTTTGCGTCGGGCTGGCGGGGATTGGCGTAGTGCTGCCCTTAATGCCGACAACGGTGTTTTTGCTGGTCGCCGCCTATGCCTTTGCGCGCTCTTCTCCGCGCCTGCATCGCTGGCTCTTGGAGCATAAGGTCTTTGGCGCGCTGATTAAGGACTGGCAAGAGCACGGCGCTATAGCTAAGCGGGCCAAAGGCGCAGCGATAATCTCTATGGCCGCCGTACTGGCGCTCTCCGCCGTGCTGAAAGCCCCGCTCTGGGTGCTCGGCCTTCAAGCAGTGATACTGAGTTGCGTCGCGCTGTTCATCCTTACAAGGCCCGATGCGGAAAGATAGGTGGGGAGAGGGCGGCCAAAGTAGGACGCTGAGCTAAGGCCCGCCTTGCCTTTTATGAGTAGTACACGGTTACGGTGTGATTATTTTAAATTTATTGGTGATTTTAAATGAAGCTAAGTTATTGCTTTTAATGGCGCACCCGAGAGGATTTGAACCTCTGACCTCTGCCTTCGGAGGGCAGCGCTCTATCCAGCTGAGCTACGGGTGCGTTTGCGCGCGCTTTTAAGCCGACAAACCTGCCAAAGCAAGGGGTGTCTTCGAAAGCGGTCATATAAATAATGCGCCCTTTGGTCTTGCACGTGACGTTCTATCCTATATGTATCGCCGTATAAAACAGGGCCCGGTTAGACCCACCCTTCGGATATCCATTGACATAATGCCCCAAATATAAAGATCCTCAAGCGTGAAACAGACCCTAATTAAATCCCTATTGAATGTTTTTGCTGTATTGGGGCTGGCTGTTATATTGGCGGCGTGTGATCAGGCTGTGGATGTGAATGACCGGGTGAGCGCCGCGCGTAAGAGAAATGACGCTCCGCCAATATGGGTGGTCGAAGACGTTGACAGCAAGCTTTATCTCTACGGCACCGTCCATTTATTGCCGCCGGAATTATCCTGGCAACATGATGATATGCGCGACGTGTTCAATCAGTCAGGGACGGTTTTTTTCGAAGTTCCAAGTGATGATGCGGCCAAATTAAAGGCCTCGGTTTTAACCGCCTCACTGGGCTTTTTCAAAGACGGGCAACGCCTGTCTGACCGCTTGGATAGTTACCAGTTAAAACTCTTGTCCGCCGCGGCCCATAATAGCGATATTGAATTGCGGGTGCTGGACTCTATGAAACCTTGGTTGGCGGGCGAATTGCTTAATTTGTCAGCGGCAACCCAAGACGGGCTTTCGGGCGATATCTCCGCGGATGAAGCTTTAAAGAGCCGGGCGCGCCGCTTGCAAAAAAACATTCGCTATCTTGATACAATCGAGCAACAGCTCCGACTGTCTGCCGATCAGCCCGAATTTGTGCAAATGACAATATTGGTCGAAACGCTCACCCGCTTTAACCAGCTTGGTGAAAATGCCCGAAAGGTCGCGCAGGCTTGGGCGACGGGAAATGCGGCGTTTTTGACCGATAAGGTGATTAAAGCCGCAGCAGCAAAATCGCCAGATATGTATCAGGCGCTTTTCATTGATCGTAATATAAGATGGACCCAAGACTTATTGCCTTTTATGGAAGGAAGCGGCACAGGTTTTGTCGCTGTGGGTATAGGACATTTGCTGGGAGATCATAGCCTACAGGCGCAGTTTCGCGAACAGGGTTATGAGGTAAAGCGCTATCGATCTTTTCAGGGAGAGCCTGTTATTCGTCCGGTATTCATTCCTGAATAGCACACCTGCTTTTGTGGCCAGAATTGGAAATCTATTGCCTCGAACTTTGATTGCTCCTAGTTTGATCCCAAAATAAATACAATATGGGGAAAAACAATGTCTTATCCGCCTTGCCGTTCTGTGCGCAGACTTACGGCCCAGTCCCTTTCATCTACAACCGCTTTTTGTACGGCGTTGAGCGTACTTTTTTTAGGCGCCTGTACCCAGGAAAGCGCGACGGTTAAATCTGAAAAACAATCGGAACAAAGCTCCAATGTTATTGAGAGTGCAATCGGTGACGGACAGCTTGCAGGGGCAAAAAACGTTTATTTCGGGGACTTGCATATCCACACTAAAAATTCTTTTGACGCTTATATATTCAATGTGCGCAGTACGCCGGATGATGTTTACAGATTTGCCAAGGGCGAGAGCGTACGCCATCCCTCAGGCTTTGACATTACGCTTGGCGGAGAGCCGCTAGATTTTGTCGCAACGACAGATCACGGGGCCTATATGGGGATTTTACCTGCTATGGATACGAAGGGACATCCCTTAAATGATCTGGAAATGTCCCAAGATATGTTCTCTCAGGACCCCGATAAAATCATTGCTGCTTTTGCGCGCATTGGCGGCTCTGTACGTAGCGGGGTGCCATTTGATGAAATTTATGATCGTGCGCTCATTGACCAAACATGGCAGAACACAGTCGCTACGGCGGATAAACATTACGCCCCCGGAAAACTAACGACCTTCGCCGCTTATGAATATACGTCTGTCACAACGCAGGGACGGGGCGATGAAAGTTTTATTGGCGGTAATTTACACCGCAATGTCGTATTTAAAGACGCGGCACCGAAGCGGCTCTTTTCGGTTCTGGATAGTCCGAACCCCGAAGATTTATGGGACTGGATGGACGATGAACGCACGCAGGGTCGGGATGTTATGTCGATTCCCCATAATAGCAATGTTTCGGACGGCGAGATGTTCGCGTTAAAAACCTATGACGGCGGCGTGATGGACGCGGCCTATAGTCAACAGCGTATTCGCAATGAACCTCTTGTAGAGCTTACGCAGGTTAAAGGCACCTCCGAGACCCATCCGGCACTCTCGCCCAATGATGAATGGGCAAATTTCGAAATTTATGAAAAGCTGTTAAGCTCGCAGGTTACCTCCAAGATAAATGGCAGCTATATTCGCGAAGCTTTGGCCAATGGATTTGCTCTAGAGCGCCAGACGGGCACGAATCCTTATAAATTCGGTTTTATAGCGGCCTCTGATACGCATGTTGCAGGCGGCGCTTTTGATGAGCAGGATTATTGGTCAAAAGTCGGGATTGTTGACGGCACCCCGGAAGCGCGCGGTTCTGTTCCGCCGGGCGGCGCGAAGAGCTGGGAAAAGGTCGAGCGCAATCCCAATGCAGAAGACTGGTTTACCAAATGGGGTGCTTCGGGTCTGGCGGCTGTCTGGGCGCATGAAAATACGCGGGAAGCGATTTACGAGGCGATGGAACGCCGGGAGACCTATGCCACATCCGGGCCGCGTCTTAAGGTCAAATTTTACGCAGGCACAAACTTTACACCCGCTATGCTCGAGAACACCCATCTATCAGCGCTTGCGGGGGCGGCCGCTGTGCCAATGGGTGGTGAATTAAACGGAGCCGGCTTAAGGTCGGGCGAGGCTTTTCCGCAATTTCTGGCTTGGGCTATGCGCGACCCACGCAATGCGCCTTTGCAGCGTTTACAAGTTATCAAGTCGTGGCACGAAGGCGGAAAGCCCCAAGAAAAGCTTTACGACATTGCCTGTTCTGACGGCGGCGTACCGGACAAGGCGACGCATCGATGTCCTGATAACGGGGCAAGCGTTGATCTGACAGATTGTTCTATTTCAACTGATAAAGGCGATCCCGAACTAAAAGCCCTTTGGCAAGACCCCGACTTTAACCCTGATGTTTCTGCGGCTTATTATGTGCGTGTGCTGGAAAACCCAACCTGTCGCTGGACAACATGGGATGCGCTAAAGGCGGGTGTTGAGCGCCATCCTGACGTTCCTGCGACCTTGCAAGAACGGGCTTGGACATCTCCCATATGGTATGATGCAAAACCCTGATGCGTAAGATATTAAGTGAGCCTTTAGCTCAGTTTATCTTTTTAGGCTGCCTTTTATTTTTAGCCCATAATTTTTGGGAAGGGGTCGTCCTGCGCAAGCATATGACGATTAATGTCAGCGCGGAGGAAATCGAACGTCAGGCCTTGATTTTTGCAAGTGAAAACCAGCGCCCGCCCACTGATGACGATATCCGGGCTTTGCTTTTTGCCCATATCGAGGAAGAGGCCCTTATGCGCGAGGCCTTAAAAAGAGGTCTTGATAAGGATGACACGATTATTAGACGGCGCTTAGCTCAAAAAATGCGGTTTATCATTGAAGATATTGATGAGCAGACCTTGCCCAAAAGGGCCGTTCTTGAAAAGGCATATACTGAAAATATTGAACGGTTTAGTTTGGCTGAAACGCGTAGTTTCGCCCATATCTATGTCAATCCTGATACGAAGGGGGAAAATCTAGACGCCGAAATTGCGCGTATAGATGCGCAGCTAAAAGGGCAGGCTGGCCCTAAATCCGATCAAGAGCCTTGGCATGCTTTGGGTGATCCTTTCATGTTGCAGCGCCTGTATAAAAATTTATCGCAGAGTGATGTAAGGCGATTATTTGGAGCGGAATTTGCGGGCCGTCTTTTTGAGATCACAGCAGATAGCTGGCAAGGACCGATTGATTCCGCCTTTGGTCGGCATTTGGTTTATGTCCAGCGGATTAAACCCGGGAAAATACCGGCATTTGAAGATGTGAAAGACGAGGTCGAGCAGTTCTGGCGCGATGAAAATCAGCGCCTTACCAACCAATCAGAACTGCGTAGCTTGATTAAACGCTATAAGGTTAACGTCGAGGATCTCGGCGAGTGAGGGGCGCTGCTCGCTTAATCGGACTCTGTGTATTGAGCGCGCTTCTGCTTCTGGGCTTCGGTGTGACGGCGGACGCACATGAAGTCAGGCCCGCTTTTTTGAAATTACACCCTGTGTCAAATTCCGACGGGGCGTCAATATTTTCTGCGCTTTGGAAGCAACCCGTTATTGAGGGAAAACGGCTTAAAATAAGCCCCAGTTTTCCAGACGATTGCACCTTATCCGTACCCAAATCGGAAATTTCTAACGGGACAATCCGTGAGCGGTTTACGGTTGAGTGTTCACTGAAGGAGGGCATCTTGTCCTTTAAAGGGCTTGAGCGTACGCTTACTGATATTTTTGTTGAAATAAATTATCCAGCCCCGTCCAAAAACGGCAATGCCGCCCCTCTAAAAGGCGAGGGCGAAAGGTTGAGCGCACTGGTTAAACCCAGCCGACCCTATCTGGATTTATCCCGACCGGTCCCGCCCAGATTTGGCCCCTATTTTCTCATTGGCGTCGATCATATTTTAAGAGGCTGGGATCATCTATTATTTGTGATCTGTCTGACTTTGATGGTGAGCCGTGCGCAAATCTGGGGCGTGGCGACGGCCTTTACTTTGGCCCATAGCTTAACATTGGGTTTGGCGGCTTTCGGGTTTATCTCTTTGGCCATACGGCCGATTGAAATCCTTATAGCGGCGAGTATTGTCCTTATGGCCGTAGAGATCATGCGGAAATATAATGGTCACTCTAGCTTGTCTTTGCGCCGACCTTACTTACTGGCCTTTTTTATCGGATTGATACATGGGTGCGGTTTTGCCAGCGCACTTTCAGAACTTGGCTTGCCCCAAGGAACGGAGTTACTGGCCCTGCTCATGTTTAACATTGGCGTTGAAGCGGGACAATTTGCTGTTATCGGGTTTCTGATTTTTCTGTTTTGGATGTTAAGCCGCTGGGCGGCGCGTTATATCCGGACGTTGGAGCTCGGAATTATATATTTTAGTGCTGCCATAGCCGTATTTTGGGTTATAGTACGGACACAAGACTATTTTATATAACAATAAAATGAAATGGGAGCGTATGCGGTTTTTAAGACTGACAAGTGTGGCGGTGACAGCGCTTTCAGGCCTATTAATGGCCGCCTGTCAACCAACAGGTCATTCTACCGATAAGTCAAACACCGTGCAGGGCCTTAAGTCGGCGCAGGAAAATGCGCAGGCCGTGACAGAAACAATGATATTATATCCTGCCACAGATGGTTGGCGGACACATGGCGGCAATTATGCCGAGGACCGGTTTTCAGCTTTGGATAAAATCGATAGCGAGAATGTGGATAAGCTTGGACTGGCGTGGTCATATGAACTGGGTACAAGCCGGGGTATCGAAGCGACACCGATCATTCATAACGGGATTATGTATGTCACCTCGACTTGGAATATTGTCCACGCCATGGATGCCAAGACGGGTGAGCCGCTTTGGGCCTTTGACCCGGAAATTGACAAGGAACAGGCCGCTAAGGGGTGTTGCGATGTGGTCAATCGCGGCGTGGCGATATGGGGTGAAAACGTCTATACAGCGACGATGGACGGGCGCTTGATAGCGCTTAATGCCCGGACGGGCGCCAAAAGTTGGGATATACAAACGATAGATAAGTCCAAACCATATACTATTACGGGCGCTCCACGGATTATTAAAGGCAAGGTCATGATCGGCAATGGGGGTGCCGAGCTGGGTGTGCGCGGATATTTCAGCGCCTATGATGCCGAGACGGGCGAGATGATCTGGCGGTTTTATACAGTACCCGGAAATCCAAAAGACGGTTTTGAAAATGAAACCATGCGCATGGCTGCCGAGACATGGACAGGCGAGTGGTGGGCGTCTGGAGGCGGCGGGACGGCGTGGGACAGCATGGCTTACGACCCCGAACTGGATCTTCTCTATGTGGGCGTGGGGAATGGCTCGCCGTGGAACCAAGCCATTCGCTCACCCGAGGGCGGTGATAATTTATTCCTATCCTCTATTGTCGCCGTCAGACCCGATACGGGGGAGTATGTTTGGCATTACCAGACAACGCCGGGTGAGACATGGGACTATACGGCAACCCAGCATATGATCCTGGCGGATCTTGAGATTGAAGGCCAGACGCGCCAAGTCATTATGCAGGCGCCTAAAAACGGTTTCTTTTATGTGATCGACCGGGCAACGGGAGAGTTTATTTCGGCCAATAATTTTGTTCCTGTCAATTGGGCTACGAGCATTGATCCAGAAACAGGACGTCCCATTGAAGTGCCAGAGGCACGTTACGGTACGAAAGAGCCATATTTTCAAACCCCCGGACCCTTGGGCGCGCATAACTGGCATCCTATGGCCTATAACCCGCAAACCAATTTGGTCTATATTCCAGCACAAGAAACTTTCTGGTTGTTCCAAAGCCGGGAAGGGCAAGGCTATACGGGGACAGGCTGGAATACCGGCGCGGATTTCGAGGTCAATTCCCTGCCGACAGATAAAGCTATTTTCAAGGCTTTAAAAGCCTCGCTAAAAGGCCGTTTGATTGCTTGGGACCCTGTCAAGCAAGAACAGGCTTGGGCCTTTGAGCATGTCGGGCCGTGGAATGGCGGGATTTTATCAACGGCAGGTAATCTGGTTTTTCAAGGCACGTCAGATGCGCATTTTGCCGCTTATGACGCGGCGACAGGTGAGCGCAAATGGCGCTATTTTTCCCAGACGGGTATTGTGGCGGCTCCTGTGACGTATGAAATTGACGGGACACAATATATTGCCGTGGCTTCGGGCTGGGGCGGGGCGTATGCTTTGGGTTATGGTGGGGTACTACCTACGGGAAGCGCCACCCAGCAAGTCGGCCGTGTCCTCGTGTTTAAAATAGGCGGTACAGGGAGCCTGCCAGAGGTGAACACGGTAGAGCTTCACAAGCCGGATATCCCAGAAACGATCAATTCTAAGGCGGTCTTAAAGATTGGCAGTGAGGCCTATGCCCATGCTTGTGTGACATGTCACGGCGATCAGGCTTTCTCGTCAGGTTTAGTGCCGAACTTACGCTTCTCGGCCGCGCTCGCAGATGCGGACTATTGGCGCGAAATCGTCTATGAAGGCGGCTTGGCTGAGAACGGCATGCCGAATTTTGGCAAGATTATGGATGAGGAGACAGTGGAGGCTATTCGGGAATATGTCATTTCTGTAGCCAATTCCGATTTTAACGAAGACTTTTATCAAAGTCTAAAACCGAAAGCAGAGTAGGGGCTTTAATACATTTATCGCGTTGACACGCAGGATATGCGTCAAACAAAGCCTGTAAAGCGAAAGCTGGAATTTATGAATGTTTGCAATTATTTGAATTATGCGCGTCGGGTTTTCTACGCTGTGATTTTGGCTGTTTTTTCGTCCATACCCGCTTATGGAGCCGGCATTGATGAGACGATAAATAAGGTTGTTCAACCTTTAACGGACGTTATTTCCGCCTTCATTTTCTTTTCAGTAAAAATAGGGTCTGCCGACGTTCCCCTGATTGTGTGTTGGCTTATTTTTGCGGCGTGTTTTTTCACATTTTACTTGGGCTTTATTAATCTGCGCGGCTTTAAACATGCCATTGATATTGTGCGCGGGAAATTTACCAAACCGGAAGAACAAGGCGAAATTTCGCATTTTCAAGCTTTGACCGCAGCCGTCTCGGGGACAGTCGGGATTGGGAATATCGGGGCTGTGGCTGTAACGGTTTCCTTAGGGGGGGCAGGGGCGATTTTCTGGTTAGCGATGGCAGGATTTGTCGGTATGACGACGAAATTTGTCGAATGCTCACTGGGTGTTAAATACCGCCAGATAAATGCAGATGGATCGGTTTCGGGCGGGCCAATGTATTATTTACGCGACGGCCTTAAAGCCAGGGGAATGGCCGGTTTTGGCAAGTTTCTCGGCCTGTTTTTCGCGGGTAGTATTGTTATCGGCTGTTTGGGTATCGGCAATATGTTCCAGTCCAATCAGGCCTATGTGCAATTGGTTGAGGCTACGGGCGGCCCAGCAAGCGTGCTAAATAATAAGGGCTGGCTTGTGGGCTTGGTGATGGCAGTATGTGTGGCTGTGATAATTATAGGCGGTATTAAATCTATCGCCAGAATTACGTCCAAGCTTGTGCCCTTTATGGTGCTGATTTACGTTATCGGTGCTTTGGCGGTTATCGGCATGAACGCCGCTGAATTACCACGCGCTTTCAACGAGATTTTAATCGGAGCCTTTTCGCCAAACGGCGTTGCCGGAGGTATGCTGGGTATTATGATTATCGGCTTTCAGCGGGCGGCATTTTCCAATGAGGCCGGATTGGGGTCTGCTGCGATTGCCCACTCTGCCGTTAAAACGGAAACGCCTCTAACAGAAGGGTTTGTTGCCCTGCTTGAGCCTTTTATCGATACGGTCGTCATTTGTTCGTTAACGGGGCTTGTTCTAGTGACATCTTTTCCGGCTGAAACCCTCACAGGCGGCGGTTTGAGCGGCATTGAACTGACCTCGGCAGCCTTTGCCTCTAAAATTTCATGGGCGCCGGTTCCTTTGGCCGTCGCGGCATTTTTATTTGCATTTTCAACAATGCTGGCTTGGGCGTATTACGGGACGAAGGGGTGGACCTATATTGTCGGGGAAGGCAAAAAGAAGGAGTTAGCCTTTAGCCTGATTTTTTGCTTCTTTATTGTTATCGGGGCATCAGTGCAATTAGGCGCTATCCTCGATTTTGCCGATGCGCTGATATTCGTTATGGCTATTCCCAATCTTATTGGATTGTATATCCTTGCGCCTGAAATTAAGCGTGACCTGAAAGCCTATTGGCAGGCCCGCCCTCAATAGGGTGATTGATTAATTTAAAATTTCTTATAGTTTAATTTCACGATTGGACTTGTTTGGTTTTGCGGTATTGAAAAATCAACGGGTTGTAAATCAGGAGCCAAGCTATGTTGGAGTCGCTTAAAATCGAACCGAAATCGGGAGGATTGTTCCTAAAGGATAAAACACGGCAAATCAGCTTGCATCCGTTATGGGTTCGCGAACGTGTACGCGATGCGCGCGTCTTTGATCCGCTGAATAATCAACGTCTATATGAACCCGCAGAGCTACACCCTGAAATGGAGATAAAACGCGTTATCTCGCATAATGATAATCAGATTGAACTGGAGTTTAGCGACGGCGAGCATTTTTCGGTACCCTTGGGCAGGCTCTTAAAAGAAATAGGCTGGGTCGAGGATGGCGAAGAACCGCCAACGCCCCAAAGCTGGACGACAGCCTTGAAAGACAGGCCGGAAGCCGATTGGGCGGAGCTTGACGACCCGGATAGGCTTAAGACCATGCTGGGAGGGTTTTTGCGTTACGGCTTTTGTATCATGCAAAATACACCGACAAACCGGAATGATCTTTTGAAATTAGCGAGTCGGTTTGGCTATGTGCGCGATACGAATTGGGGCAAGATATTTAATGTCGAAAAGAAAAATAATGCCACTGACCTCGCTTATACGGATAGGGCTTTGCCGTCACATACAGATAATCCCTACCGCGAGCCTGTACCGGGGCTGCAATTCTTGCACTGTCTGGCCAATGATGTACCGGGCGGGTTGTCGACATTGGTCGACGGCATAGCCATTACGGAAAGACTAGCTCAGGAAGAACCGGAGCAAGCCGCTTTGCTGGAGACAATCCACGTCAGATTTCGCTATGAAGGATCGACGGCTATTTTAGAATCACATGCGCCTATAGTCGAGCGTGACCATCGCGGTATTGTTTACCGTATGAGATTAAGCTCACGGGTGGATTATGTACCCGCGCTGGATAAAGCCACTTTGGACCTCTTTTATGCGGCCCGTCGGCGATTATTTGAATTATCCAATGACCCGGAGTTTCAAATCAAATTCCCTTTCAAAAAGGGCACGCTTTTGATGATGGATAATTACAGGCTTTTGCACGGGCGTACGGCCTTTGATGGCTCCAAGGGATATCGACACTTGCAAGGCTGCTATACCGATCATGACGGTGTGACGAGCCTGTACCGCATGCTGGCAAATGGGGGCCAGTTAACGTCTGTTCCGTCCGAGGAATAGAAAGTCTTATAGGGTCTTTGATCTTACGAGAGTGACCCGATAATAAAAATACCCGATAATAAGATGCCAGCCATAAGGACAGTCATAACGCTCATGGCGATGAGAGGCTTAAGCCCGATGGATAACACTTCTCGCATATCCGTTTTAATGCCAATCGCCACAAGTGAAACACAAAGGGCCCAATAGGCAAATTCATTGCCGATATGGGTTATTTTTTGAGGGACTAAATTTAAACAACTCAATATGGCTAAAACCACGAAGACGACAAGAAAGGGCGGAGCATTCGCCCGAATTTTGGCTCCCAAACTTGGATAGGGTGTCGCAGCATTCTTACCCCATAACACTGAAATGATAATGATAATGGGCAGTAACATTGAAACGCGTAAAAGCTTGAGTAAGACGGATAAATCACCAGCTTCTGCTGATACGGCATATCCTGCCCCGACAGCTTGTGAGACATTGTGGATGCCTCCGCCCATGAGGATACCGGCTCCGAGATTTTCCAGACCTAGAAGATGGACTAGCAAGGGATAAAAAATCATGGTCACGGTTGATAAAACCGTGATCCCCGCGACCGTGACGGCCAGTTCTTCGTCCCGGGTTTCGCAATCATCAAGGGCTGCGCAAATGGCGGCGGCAGCCGAAATTCCACATATTGCGACGGCGCCGCTCATCAGGATAGAAAAGTCTTTGCTTTGTCCAAACCAACGCGCAATGAGGAATCCGCCGTAAAGTGTTGCGACCAACGTTACTAAAATCAGAGCGGGTGAAAGAATTCCCGCTTGGGAGAGATCGCCCACATCAATACGCAAACCCATTAAGGCGACCCCGATATAGAGCAAGCCTTTAGCGCACCAATCAAAGCCGGCCCGAAGGGGCTGGAGGGCATAAAGCCTGTGTAAAATCAGACCGGTTATTATGGCAACTAACATGACAGGCGCACCGAAATACCGGGCGAAAATCAGAATGGCCGTGCCTATAGATAGTGTGATGGCCGCGCCGGCCAATCGGTTTTTAATGACTATTATATCCAAACTCATGCTGATCCCTTGTGCAGGGTGTCCCGACGGGGCTGATTTATTTGTGCCTGCAAAACGGTTATAGCGATCATATTATAAACGTCTTCACTATCGCATCCGCGCGAGAGATCATTGGCAGGTTTGTTCAAGCCTTGTAATATGGGCCCGATAGCTTTAGCGCCGCCCAGACGTTCTGTGATTTTATAGGCAATATTCCCGGAGTTTAGATCGGGGAAAATTAAGATATTTGCTGCCCCTTTTATAGCAGAGCCCGGAGCTTTTTGGGCAGCGATATCCGCAATAATCGCGGCGTCAAATTGTAAGGGGCCGTCAATGTTAATATGGGGGTGGTCTCGGCGAACCAAATCTGTGGCCGATTTGACCTTATCGACACTGGCATGTTTCGCGCTGTCATACGTTGAGAAGGAGAGCATGGCCAATTTGGGCTCATGGCCCAATAATGCCTTGCCGCTCCGAGCGGTCGTTATGGCTATCTTGGCTAATTGGCGCGCATCAGGATTTATCACCAGACCGCAATCAGAAAATATCACGCCGCCATTCAGATATTTATGGTCTTGGGGCATTAACATGATGAAAAAGCTGGAGACGAGACTATCCATTGCGCCTGTTTTTTCAGTGCCGATTATATTGAGGGCCGCGCGAACCACGTCAGATGTTGTATGTGCCGCGCCTGCGACACAGCCATCGGCCTTGCCCATTTTGACCATCATATTGGCAAAGTTAAGCGGGTTTAATAGTGCGGCTCTTGCAGTGTCCGGGGTGATGTGTTTATCCGCATTTGCTTTAATATAGGCGTCAAGATAGACTTGGGACGTTTGCGGAGTGGTGAGATTTATCTCTTGCGTCTCAGATCCGATTTTTGCCTCTATTTCAGAATCGTGCGTGTTAAGCTGGGGGATTATATCATCCGGGTTACCAATCAGCGTGATTTTGGCAATGCCGTCATGGGCGGCTTGCCAAGCTCCCTTTATAATGCGTGGATCGTGACCTTCGGGCAGCACAATATGTTTTGGTGCGGACTGCGCGCGACTGACAATATTGTCCAATATAGGGTTCACGCACATGCCCGGAGGCGTAAAAGCCCCAAAGGTCTTTTAGCTATTTTAGCGCTAAGCCTATGCACCGACTTGCGGACGCATATCATTAGGATCAATTCCTGCGACTTCGACGGGTTTCTTCATGGCATCCCGGCGGAAAGGCTCACCGAGTTCCTGATTGAGGACGCATTCTATGAAAGTGGTAATGTTGTCTTCCATTTGTAGGCGTATGCCTTCTGTAATGGCGTCAGTGAGCCCTTGCATAGTGGTGACTTGGACACCGCGCAGACCGCAGCCTTCGGCGACTTTGGCATATTCCACGCCCAGATTAAGCTCTGTGCCCACGAAGTTATTATCAAACCATAATGTGGTATTGCGTTTCTCCGCACCCCATTGATAGTTACGGAAAATGACTTGGGTGATAGCGGGCCAATCCCCGCGGCCGCACGCGGTCATTTCGTTCATGGAAATACCGAACGCCCCGTCTCCTGCAAAGCCGACGACCGGTGTATCCGGCTTGGCAATTTTGGCGCCCAAAATAGCCGGCAGACCGTAACCGCACGGGCCGAACATGCCTGGTGCCAGATATTTGCGCCCGTCTTCAAAATAAGGATAAGCGTTTCCAAGCGCGCAATTATTACCAATATCTGTCGAGATAATGGCCTCTTTGGGCAGAGCGGCGGTAACGGCCCGCCACGCTGCGCGCGGGCTCATGCGTTCGGGCTCTCGCTCGCGGGCGCTTTCGTTCCAATTGGTCCCGGGGTCATCCGCCTCATGTTCCATGGAGGTTAGAAGTTGTGCCCAACGAGACTTGGTTTCGGAAATGTCTACTTTTCGTGCCGCGCGCCCGCTATCGCCCGCGCTATCAGAAAGCTGGGCTAAAATTTGCTCTGCGACAATTTTGGCATCGCCCTGAATGCCCACAGTGACATCTTTGGTCAGGCCGATGCGCTCGGCATTGATATCGACCTGAATGATTTTGGCGTTTTTGGGCCAGTAATCTATTCCGTATCCGGGCAGGGTAGAAAAGGGGTTTAGGCGTGTGCCTAACGCGAGGACAACATCGGCTTTGGAAATCAGCTCCATAGCCGCCTTAGAGCCATTATAGCCAAGGGGGCCGACGCAAAGCGCGTGCGAACCGGGGAAGGCATCATTATGTTGATAGCCCAGACAGACAGGGGCATCGAGCCGCTCTGCGAGGTTTTTCGACGCCTCAATCGCTCCGCCTAAAACAACACCTGCGCCGTTGAGCATGACCGGAAATTTGGCATTGGATAATAATTTTGCAGCTTGGGATATCGCTTGGCTTCCGCCAGAGGGGCGTTCGATTTTAACGATTTTGGGCAGATCTATATCTATGATTTGTGTCCAGAAATTGCGCGGCACATTTATCTGCGCTGGCGCACTATATTGATGTGCGCGCATGATGACGCGGTTCAGGACTTCAGCAATACGGCTGGGGTCCAGAACTTCTTCTTGATAGGCCACACAATCGGCAAACATGCGCATTTGCGGTACTTCCTGAAAGCCGCCTTGGCCCATAGTGTTATTGCCTGCTTGTGGTGTGACAAGAAGGAGGGGTGTGTGGTTCCAATAGGCTGTCATGATAGGGGTCAGAAAATTCGTAATGCCCGGCCCGTTCTGTGCAATAGCCATGCTCATTTTTCCGGACGCACGCGTAAAGCCGTCGGCCATCATGCCCCCATTACATTCATGGGCCACGTCCCAGAACTTAATTCCGGCTTTAGGGAATAAGTCTGATACCGGCATCATAGCCGAGCCGATAATGCCAAAAGCATGTTCGATCCCATGCATTTGAAGCACTTTGACAAAGGCTTCTTCCGTGTTCATTTTTGTCATAATTTCGTCCTGTTCGTTTATGATTTAATATTATGATGCCTCTTTCGCGGCGTCTTTATAACGGCATTTCCTGACTGGTTTTGGCGAGAGATACGTCTATCTTTTCAACAATCTCGTCAATCTCGCTCTTACCTGCGATCAAAGCGGGTGTGAGGCATATTGTATTATTGAAGGTCTCGAAGCTCCGATTAGTGCGTCCGATCATTAGACCGTCCTGCATACAGTTTCCAGCGATTTGCACCAAGAAACTTTCATCGACTGGTTCGCGCGTTTGGCGGTCTTTAACGAGTTCCAGACCGGCAAATAGACCCTTTCCGCGCACCTCTCCAATTATCTCATACTTATCTTGTAAGCCGTGGAGTGCTTCCAGAAAATAAGCGCCAATATGGCGGGCATTTTCAACCAGATTTTCTTCATCTGTAATCCGCAAGCTTTCAATTGCCGCTGCGTGGCCTCCGGCGCAGCCGCCAAATGTACTGATATCCCTGAAATAACCCAATTTATCATCAGGGGTGGTTTTAAAGCGATCAAACAGGCTTTCTGTTGTAACCGTGCAGGACAGCGCGGCGTAGCCACTGGCCGTGCCTTTTGCCATGGTGACAATGTCGGGCTTGAGATCAAAATGTTGATAGCCGAACCATTCTCCGGTCCGTCCAAAGCCGCATACAACTTCGTCAATATGTAATAATACATCATATTTCTTGCAGATGTCGGTGATGATAGGGAAATATTCCGGTACGGGTATAATCATGCCACCGCCAGCCGTCATGGGCTCTAATACAACCGAGCCTACCGTTTCCGGACCTTCTTCTAAAATGACACGCTCCAAGTCTTTGGCGCATTCAATTTCACATGTACCGTAAGTTTGACCAAAGGGGCAGCGATAGCAGCAACAATGGGCAAATTCGGCAAAGCCCGGCGCAAAGGGGCCAAACTGGGCTTTGCGTTGTTCCTGTCCGGCAGAGCTCAGGGCGCCAATCGTTGTGCCGTGATAATCTCGGTTACGATAAATGATTTTATGGCGAGAACCGTCGCCTTCCATATGGGCAAGCTGGCGGACCATTTTATAGCCCTTCTCATTCGCTTCAGAGCCGGAATTCGAATAATAGACCCGCGTCAGACCCGGCATTTTTTCAAGTAATTCTTCAGCAAAAATAGCCGCAGGAACCGTCCCGCCGGAGCCTGCGAAATAACACATTTTGACCAATTGGTCGGCAACCGCCTCGGCAATACGTTTGCGCCCATATCCGACATTAACCGACCAAACACCGCCGGATGTAGCATCCAGATAGTCTTTTCCGTTTATGTCTGTCAAAATCATACCCTTGCCTTCGACAATTATGAGGGGGTCTTTGGTTTCAAAGGCGCGGTGTTGGGTTAGATGATGCCAGACATTATGGCGATCAATTTCGATTATATCCGGACTGGGTCGATTTGAGAGTGTCATGGGCTATCCTTTTACGGTGAGAGCATCCGTCCTTTCGAGGATATTAATATGTTCAAACTCTGGAAATGATGATAGTACCAAAAATAGAAACTCGATGTGACCAGATGGACTTTGGTGTGCGAGTTGAGGCGAAGGGGTTTGTTGTGGATTTATTGTTCAATCTGGACCGCGCGAGTAAACGCGGCTTGCAAAAGCAGTTAAAGGATCAAATCTCCGCGGCTATTTTTGAGGGCCAGCTGGCGCCGAATGCGTCTCTCCCATCAAGCCGTAATCTTGCTAGCAAATTGGGCGTTGCAAGAAATACAGTTATGCTGGCTTATACGGCCTTACAGGAAGACGGATTTATCATCTCGAAAGAGCGTAGCGGGTATTTCGTCAATGGTGATATTATTGCTGACGCTTTGCCCCGTATTCGTCCTGCTCAATCTGCATGCCAGTCTAAAAAATCGCGTGTAAATTGGGACAAGCGCCTGACCCTGAACTTAAGGCAACAAAACCATATTGTTAAACCGACCAATTGGCGGGATTATAAATATTGCTTTGTTTATGGCCAGATTGATCCCGGTCTTTTCCCGGTCAGGCACTGGCGGGAATGTTGGCGCGATGCCGTTGGGGTGCAGGAAATCACGGATTGGACCCAAGACCTTGTTGACAGGGATGACAGGCTATTATTGGAGCAAATCAGGACACGCCTGTTGACCCGGCGAGGCCTGTTTGTCTCTGAGGCTCAGATAATTGTCACTGTCGGCGCGCAAAATGCCTTGTTTATGGCGGCGAAATTATTACTTAAAATTGGTCGGACATTTGGTTTCGAAGAACCCGGATATCCCGATGTGCGCAATATTGCCTCGATATTTACGCCGCATGTTCAGCCCCTCTCGATTGACTCGGAAGGTGTGCAGATTAGCGATGACTTAAAGGCCTGTGATCTCGTTTATCTCACGCCGTCACATCAATCGCCCACAACTGTTACCATGAGCGAGTTACGCCGGCAGGCTGTTTTGAAATCAGCTCAGGAAAATGACTTTCTGATTTTGGAAGATGACTATGAGGCGGAAACCAATTTTATGCAAAGACCTCTACCGGCCTTAATGAGTTCTGATGAAAATGGACGCGTCATTTATATTGGCAGCCTGTCCAAGACTTTGGCACCGGGCCTAAGGCTAGGCTATATGGTGGGGCCGGAAAGTTTTATTTCCGAGGTTAGGGCGCTGCGCCGATTAATAATGCGCCACCCAGCTGCAAATAATCAACGCGCGGCGGCCTATTTTCTGTCTCGCGGACATCATGAAAGCTTGCTGCGTAATCTTGTGCGCTCCAATAAACAAAAACGACAAATCCTCATGGAGAGCATGGCGCGCTATCTTCCCGATTTTACGATTGCGACCAATCAGGGCGGATCGTCCTTCTGGGTGCGCGGTCCTGAAGGTTTGGATAGCCGAGAGCTTGCAAAGGCCTGTTTGCAATTAGGCGCAATAATCGAACCGGGCACTATACATTACGCCAGAGCTGTTCAGCCTCAAAACCGTTTTCGTATGGGCTATACCTCTATTCGATTGGAAAATATCGAGGCCGGTGTGAAATGCATAGCGCAATGTGCTAAGGCTTTGGGCTATGGCTAGGCTGAAAGCTCTGCAAGACCCTTTATCAAAGCATCCGCAATTTTTTGCTGCGAGGCTATCTGGGTTTTTAAATTGAGTGACAGGACTGGCATGCAAGTTTTATTTACATCAACAATATAAATCCGCTCGTCATTTTTATCGCGCATGACATCGACGGCGCCGAAATCAAGTTTCATTTTTTTACAAAATGTCTTGATGCGTTCTATCTCTTGATCCGAGAAAACCGCTTGGGGTTCTAAAACATCAACGCTGAGATAATGTGTACCGAACCTGTCATCCAGAGGTTTGTGCTTATGATAGACCAGTGCGAGTTCACCGAGAACATAAGCAACCCTGAGGTCCTCGCTGGTTTTACCTGTAAATGTACTATCTACGAGGCGTTGATAGCTCTGACCTTTGATAAGCGCGTCCGGCGCGATAGGGCATTGGATGACAACACCGTCATGGGTTCCGTTGGCATCCGACTTTCGAATGGCTAACCCTGTATGTCGGGTCGGATCAACCGAAAGGGGATATTCAAAGGTTTCAAGAAAAACCTCTGCAACATAGTCTTTGGAAATATTATGTATATCGCAATTGAGCAGGGGCTTGCCGGTATTTTTGAGAAAATCTCGGTCAAATGCCGCATGGGTACTATCTTCAAAGGCCATTATATAATCGGCTGTTTCCAGATCGCTTTGTGTTTTCAGCCCGGCCAAACGGCTAACTTGCCAAATGTTAAACCACGGCCCGGGGATTTGTGGATAAAAGGCAAGGGTGTTTGAAGGCCTCTTAGCTTTCAATATAGTCCCTAGCGCCCGGAGCTTTAAATAAAAGAATATTTTTGCAACGGCCCAAATTTCTTTGAGAAAAACTCCGTTGATATCAATTTCAGCCCCGGTTGTGCCGACATAGATTTTTTTATTTTTTAAGCGAACATCTTTAAAATAGGCTTTGAAAATCGACATGGATAATCCGCGCGGATATGTGAGAGTTATCTAAAAGAGGCGGAAATACCCCCTCAAGCCAAGATAATGCACTTTATCTGATGAGGGGCCAGTAAAATGTTCTAAAAACCGTTTGCCTATAAATGTGTCCTTTTACCGACTCGTTAGGGCCAAAAACTATGATTTTGCCCCTCTTGAAGGAATATGCGCCTTATTATTGTGCATTCTTAAAATTTTAGCGCTCTAATTTTGGACATAAGTTTTGGACTCACCCATATTAGTCGTTCTTTGTCGAAATTTCTGAGATCAGGATTTATGTCCTCTTTAAATTCACAGCGCAAAGCGCATATCTCGGAGAGTAAAATGTTAAGACAACTTATAACAAAAAAATCAATTGGAGTGGTGGCCCTCACTCTTGGCGTAATGGCTGCCCCGATGAGCGCCAGTGCAGGCGATGATGTTAGCGTCTCAGTGTCTTTAGATGCCGCTAGTAATTATGTTTTCCGCGGTGTGAGCTTTTCTGAAACCTCTTTGCAGCCAGGTGTAGAGATTAGCAAAGGCGGATTTACGCTCGGAGGATGGAGCGCGCTGGCAACCGGAGAATCCAGTGCAGCGGCTATTGACGAATTTGATATATATGGCGGATATGGCTGGAGCTTTAACGACCTTATTGACGCTAGTGTTGGATTTACTCTCTACCATTTCCCAGACACAGATGGCGGCCTTTTCGATTTTGGCGGTGCGAGTACATTCGAGATTAATGGCGGCGTGGCATTAAATACAGTTCTGGCGCCCTCGCTCACAGCCTATTACGATTTTGACCTCGAGTCTTTCACACTAGAAGGTAGTGTAAGCCATAGCTTTCCTGTTGCGGAGAAAGCCTCGCTTGATCTCGGCCTTACGGCAGCCCTTGTCCGCGCCGATACGTTTACCGATTATGAATATGGTCTGGGTAGCGCGGCAATCAGTTACGCCGTTAACGATAGCTCATCCGTATATGCGGGCGTGAATTATTCCTTATCTAGCGAAGATTCACTCGATTTTGATGTTGATCCTATAACGGGTATTGGCTTTACGGATTCAGATGATTTGTTTTGGTTCGGCGTTGGCTTATCTACAGGATTCTAAGCTTTACGGGCTTGATATGATGTTAACAGTACGGGGCGAAGGGCGGTTTATCCGCCCTTTTTTTTGTGACAGTCTTATTGTGACAATATTATAGTGTAGCCCGTATTATAGTGTAGCCCGTTTTAGACGTCAGATAGTTTTTCGATCATAGTGCGTAGCGCGACCTGATACCCCACCACACCCAAACCGGCAATCACGCCATTTACAGCCGGTGAGACATAAGAAGTTTGACGAAAGCTCTCACGGGCATGCGGGTTAGAAATGTGAACTTCATATTTCAAGCCCTCAAAACATAAAAGTGCATCATGTAAAGCCACAGAACTATGTGTATAAGCAGCCGGGTTTATAATGAGTCCGTCAAATCCGTTTCGACAATCTTGTATCCAGTCAATGATCTCGCCTTCATGGTTGGATTGCACAAAATCGATCTCGGCCCCCATTTTTTTACCTATAGCACTCAGTGTCGTCTTGATGTCCTCAAGACTGTCCTTGCCATAAATTTCCGGCTCTCTTTGACCGAGCAGGTTAAGGTTTGGGCCGTTAATAACGCGGATTTTCACCAGTGTGTCCAATCTTTCAATATTAAGTCTACGATTTGGTCTGCCAAGTCGAGCCAATATATAGAGGCGGGGCGTGTGCTTTACAATTCATTTCGTCTTTCGTGCGTTAGGGTTTTTTCACAAGAGGTTTGGAGGTAAATTCATGAAATCAGGACGATTTATGCTTAATAAAGGGCTAATGTCGCTTTAATCAAATTTTATGCTCCTTGCTGTATCAGAATAACTCATATGTGGTTTGCAAGATTTTGTAGCTAGATATGAGGTCGGCCCTTTGGGTTTGACGGATAGAGAGCAGGTGCTTATTGTTGGGTTATGAAGGATCAAACCCCGCCAAACGCCGCGCCCGGTAAAATTTTAAGTCCTGCTGCGAAGCGGGCGCTTAAAGAAGCTGAGGCGCGTCGCAAAAAGGCAGACAATACCCTCTCTAGCCGTCCAACTGAAATAGCCGGTCCGAAAGGAGCGGAGCCCACGCGATTTGGCGATTGGGAACGTAGCGGTATAGCGTATGACTTTTAGTCATCCGGACCGCTTTCGTTAAAATCTGCAAATAACCTTTCATGGGAAAGCCCGCCAAGCGGGTAAAGATTAGGTTGCCAAGGTGAGGTTCACTAAGGCGTATAAGTGGGAGACGCAGTATGCGTATCTATCGTTCTGTCATGACGGCCATTGGTGGTTTGGCATTGATTTCAACTGGAACTGTCGCTCTTGCGGGAAGTTGTGGTGTGGGTGGTCCTTGTAATACGGGGACAGTTGTTCAACATTTTGGTGCGCCGCAATATGACCCGACTTTGGTGCAAGTTCATCAACCATTCGGCCATCTTAGCAGCGTTAATTATCGTCGTTCACCTAGCGTGTCTATCACACGGGTTCATGGTGTAGCGTCACAAGCGGGTCTAACCGATGCCCCTTCAGGTTTTACGGGTGGATGTCACCCGACAACGACACAATATTGTCGTCAAAATGCTGGAACGCCTGTAAATATACAACTTAATGCCAGCCCGCAATTTACGCCTGTTGCGCAGCCACAAGCCTCTTTTGCGGCCCCTGTTTTACGTTCAGCTCCGAGCGTAGATCTCTCTAAATACCAGTCGCGCCAATATGGATCGACAAGTTTGACACCGGGAACGGCCTATGTGCCAACCTCTATTGTCAATCGTAACCCTGCTGATGCGCAAGCCGTGCTAAATTCGGGACGTACGGTTGCACAATCCACTGTTTTAGGTGGACAGGCGCCTGGTTTTACCCAAACGACAAATGCGGTTATCGCAACGCCCCCATCTGGGGTGCCTGTAAGCTCTGTCGGGCCTGATGGAACATATTGGGAGCAAGTATCTGGTCCAACTCTGTTTGGGAATACACTCGCGACTAAAGTTGTCTGTAAACGTCCGGCGCCGCGTGTAGCCGCTCCAGCTCTGGCAAGAGTGGTTCGTCCTGTTATACCCGTACCTGTGGCGGTTCGCTATCCGGTTCCAGTACCGGTTACATGCGCACCGGCTAAAGTGAAAAAGCCTGCATTTGGCGGTTTTAATGCGGGTGGATTTAATCAAGCCTACTCAAATGCGTCCCGCTATGCTGGGGCCGGGTCTCGCTGGATACGATAATTCTTGAAAGGGCCCGTGTGTTTCAGGGGCCCTTTTTTATTATGCTAACGGGATTTAATTCGCGTTAGAGGTGAAACAGGTTGCTTTGGCACATTTTTTGCTTTTGAAGTTTTACTGTTTTAGATTTGAAAGGTGGCTCATGTTAGTTTCACGTTTAGTAAAAGTTTTAGCGATCACTGCTAGTACGGCACTTCTGCCGGCGGCGGCTTTTGCGAGTTGTGGGGGCACTATTTGCAATAATGCGACATTAGCGCCACTCTCGTCTTATGGTTCAGGCGCTGTTTCAAGCTTTGGGTCAGGGTCCGTTGCGGGCGTTGCATCAAGCCAGTATGCGTCAGCGACTTACGGGTCAGGTTCAATTTCCCAAGCTTATACCGATGGCGGGGCCAGTATAGTGCCTTTAACATCAAGCCGGTTGTCTGGTCTGGGGCCTAATGAGCAATTATTGCCTACGAATTGTCCGGTAAATGTGCAAAACCCAACGGGGGCTCGCGTTTTGGGATGCTATTCTATAGTTAAACCCCGTCCAGCTGTTCCTGTGACGAACTATGTTCGCGTTGTGCGTCCGGTTGTTTATGTGCGTTATGCTGTACCATATCCAGTTCCAGGATGTGTTCGGACTGTTGTGACAAATACGTCCCGTTACGGCGGATTTGGCGGCAATGCTTGCGGTTTCTAGGATTGCGCTACAATAAATAGAAAAACGGGCCGTTTATCGGCCCGTTTTTTTTGCCTTTTAAGGCCGAATATTTCAAGAGTTACTGAATTTTGAACCCGACAAATATCCCTGCGCCAGGACCGTTAAATCCGAACACATCGGTAACGGTTTCGTCCAAAAGATTATCGCCCCGTAATGTAAGGGCAAAGTCTTGCAATACCGGATATTCAAATGTGGCTGACAGGAGAGCATAGGAATCAAGTTCTACTCGCTCAGCTGGAAATGTCCCGAAATTAAAATCATCCTGCGTGCCTACATAATCCAAAGCAATACCAGCCCTTAGACCCTCCTTTTGCGTAGACTGCCAATTTAGGGCCGCGCTAGCGGTGAATTCAGGCACCCGGATTTCTGCGGCCTCATCTGTATCGTCTGAATCAATGTGAGAGGCAGAACCGGTAAAATGCAGGGCTTCACTCACCTCCCACGACACGCCAAATTCAATGCCCGAGCGTGCGCTCTCTTCTGTTAAATTGATAGGACTGGCCAGAAATAAGGGCGGAGCAAATGTGGTGGTGATTTCGTCTTCCAGATCAGCTTCGAAATAGGTCACTGAGGCCGTAAACTGATCGCCAAAGTTATGGTCATAGCCAATTTCCCAGCTTTGCGATTGTTCAGGGGTGAGATCAGGATTGCCGATAAAACTTGCCGGGAAAAACCCGAAGAGTTCCGTAAAGGTGGGATTTTTAATGCCAAGGCCGGTACTGGCGCGTAATTTTCCGCCAAAGTCGGTCGTATAGGCTGCGCCAAGACGCCATGTTGTTGCATTTTCAAATTGTCCATTATTGTCATCATAACGTACCGAACCATTTAGGGCGAGATTATGAAAGCGCGCGCGGGCCTCCCCGCCTATGCCGACAGTTTCAAACGAAGCCGTTTGGTTCGGGTCACCAAAAACCGTGTTGGTATCAATCCGTTCATAGTCTTCACTTTCCCAGTCCACTAAGCCCGATAGGGTAAGAGAGCTATTTTGTCGCTCAAAGCTAATGGAGGGGCTATAGCTAAATTTAAGGCGCTCCCCTTCCGTTTCATCTGTGAAAACATTGTCGGAGAAATTTTCGCGCACAACATGACCAAAGCTTACACGTGCGGCATGGCTAACCACGCCGGTTTGTCCGCTCAACGTTCCGCCTATCAGGATTTGTTCGGTCTCATTATCAAGATCGGCATTTTCAAGAATGCCGTCGAAATTCGTGTCAGGGTCAGATTGTACATCGGAACGCCGCAAACTGACGAGGCCGGCGGCTATCCAATCCTCGCTTAAATTAATTTTTGCATTTGCCAGTAGAGAATAGCTTTCTGAACCGTCGCGTTCGCCGCCCAGTCCTGATGTGTCCACGCCGTCAGTTGTAAAGCCAGCCGCGCTAATGCCGAAGCTCGCCCCGCGGAACTCAGTGGTGTATCCGGCATGTCCTCGCACAGTATCAAAACTTCCATATTCTGCTGCGGCGCGAAACCCGCTTTCATGTGATGAGCTCAGTGAAATCACACCGCCAATCGCATCGGAGCCGTAAAGCACGGAATGTTCGCCCCGTACGACGTCGATCTGGTTTATATCCAGACCTGACCATAAGCCGAAATCCGTTTCGCCCGTAATCGGGTCTGACACTTCAATACCGTCAAGTGTGACAAGTGTGTGATTAGCCTCAGCGCCCCGAATACGAATTTGCGTTAGCGCCCCGAGTGCGCCTGAGCGCGACACGCCGACACCCGGAACAGCTCTGAGCTGGTCGGCAATGAAAGGCGTATTGCGTATATTCAGCTCGGCAGCGTCAAGCGTTGTCAGTGAAGCCGTGACATCTGACTGAGAAATGGCCCGCAGGGCCGTTACGATAATTTCATCCTCATCGTCGGATTGAAAGTTTTGGGCACTGGCATTCTGCATGGCTGTTGTGCCAGCCAGACTTAAGGCCAATGAAATTTTATAGATAGAGCTACGAATGCCCATAATTTCCTCCATCACATTTGCACTTGAACAAATGTCACAACACCACAGACATCCCCGTTTGGGACAAGTCGTCATTATAGTCGTTGCGAGGAAACGAGGTCCTATCCGTCAAGGTTGTTCCCGACCTTTGGATGCACGACGCGATGGCAGGTCTCCTGACTTACCGATTAATGCTTTTACCGCCTTCCCAGACTATGGTGTCCAGTGGCGATGGTAAAAGCGCTCGGTTTACAGTTACGGGTATAGTGCCAGATTTACACTGACTTCCCTATTAACCTCTTGCGAGGCACCATCAAGAGGGCAAGTATAAGGGTAAAAGGCATCTGTCAATTACAGATTTTTGGCAAAAATCGATTTATATATCTTGTGGCTTTTGCGTCACAATTTTTCGCGCAAAGATATTAAATCCCGCCACATATCCCGTTTTAAGGCGGGTTGGCGTAATAAAAGCGAGGGATGAAAAACGGGTAAACTTGCAAAGGTCTGCGAGGCTGTTTTTATCTCGGCCCATTGCCCGCGCTCTTTCATAATACCACTTTTGCCCGTTAGGCCTTCGAGGGCGAGATTGCCCATGAGGAGTATAAATTTCGGGGCTAGTAACTCTATATGCGCGAGGGTGAAGGCCTTGCCGACCGCTCTGTCGGTCGTGTCTGCTTGTCGGTTATGGGCGGGATGCCAAAAGAGAAAATTGGTCACGTAATATTGGGAGGCTGTAAGCCCGATAGCCGCCATCATTTTTTCGAGCAACGCGCCTTGTTGGCCGGTGAAAGGCTGTCCGCTCACATCATCTTCGCGTGAGGGCGCTTCGCCAATGATCATCAGGTCGCTTTGCGGGTTTCCTTTAGCAAAAACACTTTGCCGGGCCCCGTCTGATAAATAGCCGGCATCAAACTGGCTTATCAGGCTTTGTAGCTCTCCGAGTGACTTTGCGCTTTTGGCTAGTTTCTTAGCCAAAGCAATGCGCGCGGCTTTATCCTCTTGCTGGGCTTGATTTTGCGGGCGGACGGGCGCTTGTTCTGAAGGCGTATTTAAACGAGACGCGCCTTGTGTGTGTTGGGCCGCTTTCTGGCTTGTTCTTGCGTTTGCTTTAGCAGGCCTGCGCGTCTTAGCAGGGCTGGGGAGTGTTGGCATGTCGACGCCACTGACGTCCCACCAATTAAAGGCGGATATAAGGGCTTTATCTAACATTTAGTCGCTCTCATTTGGCGGCCTTTTTATGAACTGTGCGGACATTGCTTTCTATGCACTCTATAATGGAGCCTGCAATATCCTTTCCCGTTGCCTGCTCTATACCTTTTAAGCCGGGCGAGGAGTTGACTTCAAGAATTTTGGGGCCGCTATGGCTTCGTAAAATATCGACGCCTGCGACATTGAGATTCAAAATTTTTGCAGCCTTAACGGCACTTTTGCGCTCGTCCTTGGTCAGCCGAACTGATTTGGCACTGCCCCCTTGATGAATGTTTGATCGAAACTCGCCGGGCTGGGCTGTGCGGATCATGGAGCCCACAACTTTACCATCAACAACTAAACAACGTAGGTCGGACCCGGCAGCCTCTTTAACAAACTCCTGAACAAGAAAATGCGCATCCAGTCCCCGAAACGCATCGACCAGTGCGGTGGCGGCTTTGCGGTTTTCGGCCAGTACAACCCCCTTACCTTGCGTGCTTTCAAGTAATTTCACGACGACAGGCGCGCCGCCAACGAGATCGATAATGCCATTTGTGTCCTGAGAGGATTTTGCGAAAGCCGTATTGGGCATATTTAATCGGTGAGCCGCCAATAATTGATGGGCCAATAATTTATCACGCGAAGACCCGATAGACCGGGCAGTATTAAGGCAATATACTCCCATATTTTGAAATTGGCGTACAATCGCCATGCCGTAAAACGTCATGCGTGACCCAATACGCGGGATAATGGCATCATATCGGGGTAGGGCTTTGCCGTCATAATAAATTTCGGGTTTATGGTCATTAATAACCATATAGCACCGACTAGTGGTAACACATTCAATGACATGACCGCGGGCTTCGGCGGCTTCAATCATGCGCCCATTGGAATAATTATTAGGTTCTTGGGTCAATATGGCAATGCGTAAGGGCCGTTTGGGGATATTTTTGCGCCGCTGACGTTTCAGATAAATAGCGTAATCCAGCGTAGGCTGTAAAAATGACGCTGACGGGGAGACAGATGTATTATCGCGCAAGGCCGACCGTCCGAGCAACATGCGATAACCCATGGTTTCGCGATTGGTCAGGGAAATATCAATATCCCATTTTTGATCGCCAATAACGATAGGGGAGCGGATAACATAGCGTAATTCCTGTGTGCCGTTAGAACTGGTGACTGTGCGCCGGTCAATGATCTTTGCTGAACAGATAACCTCTATGGTCGGATCATCAGGATTAGGGTGCATTATAAACCGGACTTGCGGATTTTTCTGCGTCCCGAAGGGCTCTATAGCGACGGCGTGCAGGGCAGAGGTTCGCGCCCCTGTATCCACTTTGGCCTTAATGGCGGGCAAGGAGAGGTCTGGCAAGCTGAGCCATTCCTCCCAGCCTAGTGAAATCATATCAGCCTGTGTCATTTTCTCTAAATATATCTATCTGTTTACCGTCTATCGTTTATGACGACCCTCTTTCGACTTAGCTTAAAACCTAAGGCAGGCTGGAGGTTCTGTCAGTTGTCTTCCACAAAAAAATCGATAGTGTTTTGACAAGTCAAGACTTTACCATATGCTTCGAACAGTCTAATTCAATAGCAAATAGAGTTAAAAAGCGAGTCCTGTAATGACAAATACACGCGAAAGTATGGAATATGATGTGGTTATTGTGGGCGCAGGCCCTGCAGGCCTTTCTGCTGCCATACGCCTAAAACAATTGGGGGGCGATGATCTTAATGTCGTTGTTCTGGAAAAAGGCTCGGAAGTTGGCGCGCATATCCTATCTGGCGCGGTTCTCGACCCATCTGGTCTGAACGCCTTAATGCCTGATTGGCAAGACAAAGGCGCTCCGATCAAGACCGAGGTCAAGATTGACAAGTTGAAATTATTAGGACCGAGCGGAGCTTTGCGTATACCGAATTTCGTGATGCCGCCTTTGATGAATAATCACGGCAATTATATTGTTTCAATGGGTAATGTTTGTCGCTGGATGGCCGAACAGGCAGAAAGCCTCGGAGTTGAAGTTTTCCCCGGTATGGCCTGTTCCGAACTTGTTTACGGGGAGAACGGCGAAGTCAAAGGTGTTGTGGCCGGTGAATTCGGGAAGATGAAAGATGGCTCAAAGGGCGAGGCTTATGAAGCTGGTATGGAATTGCACGGCAAATATGTCATGCTGGCCGAAGGTGCGCGCGGCTCCTTGTCCAAACAGGTTATCGCCAAATATGAACTCGATGCCGATAGCGAAGTGCCTAAATTCGGATTGGGCATGAAAGAAATATGGGACATAAAACCCGAAAATCATAATGAAGGCGAAGTCGTCCATACTCTGGGTTGGCCGTTGGGCTGGAAAGAGGGTATGGGCTCATTTTTATACCATGCCGAGAACAATCAGGTTTATCTCGGATATGTGGTTGATCTGGCCTATAAAAATCCGCATCTCTATCCTTATGCAGAATTCCAGCGCTGGAAGCACCATCCTGATATTGCCGCTGTTCTTGAGGGGGGCAAACGTGTCTCTTACGGCGCACGGGTGATTTCAAAAGGCGGGTTTCAATCCATTCCCAAAGTGGCCTTTCCGGGCGGAGCCCTGTTGGGCTGTTCAGCCGGGCTAGTAAACCTGCCGCGGATCAAGGGTAATCATAATGCCATGCATTCCGGTAAAGCGGCTGCTGAGGCGGCCTATGCCGCGATAAAAACAGGCCGCGCCGGTGATGTGCTGGAGAGCTATGATGCGGGCTTGCGAACCGGCCCTGTCGGTCAAGACCTCAAGCCTGTCCGAAATGTAGGCCCCCTAAACTCCCGTTTCGGCGCCTTTGTCGGTGCGATGATGCTGGGCGGGATTGATATGTGGGCGGCGACCCTGACCAAGGTTAATGTTGTGGGTGGATTTTTATCTCTGGGTAAAATCTTCTCTAAACGCACAATGACATTGGGCTACAAAAAAGACGATGCTCAATCCACAGGAAAAGCCGAGGATTACAAGCCGATAGACTATCCAAAACCTGATGGTGTTTTGTCTTTTGATCGTTTAACGAATGTTAGTTTTACGGCGACGAACCACGGGGAAGACCAGCCGTCTCATTTACAACTCACTGATAGCTCTATTCCGATTTCGGTCAATTTACCGGCATATGCTGAACCGGCACAAAGATATTGCCCAGCGGGTGTCTATGAAGTGCTAACAGATGATGACGGGTCTAACCCGAAATTTAATGTCAATGCACAGAACTGTATTCACTGCAAAACATGTGATATTAAAGATCCGAGCAAAAATATTACTTGGACAGTTCCCGAAGGCGCGGGCGGGCCGAATTATCCCAATATGTAAGGTCTGTTTTTAGGCTCTATTTGCTTTAATAAGTCGTTTTTGAACGGTAGAAAGAATTAGCATGAATTTGCGTCAAATGCTTATCGGCTCGGTTGGGTGTCTTGTGTCCCTTACGTTGTTACTCTCTTGTAGCACGCCCAGTCAAAATACAGATTACGGCGACGCGCTCTCACCGGACGCACAGCTTTTTGGTGATTATCTGGCGGGCAGTTATGCCAATCATCTGGATGATGCAAAAGCGCGTTCCACCTATTATTCCAAAGCCTATGCCCGTGCCCAAGACGATATAATTCTAGGACGCCGGGCGGTAACCTCGGCCCTAACGGCGGGTGAAATTGATCTGGCCCGCACTCTTGCGATTGAGGTTTTAGCGCAAAGCCCGGACGAGCCTATGTCACGGGCCATATTGGGTGCGCGTGAGTTTTCGGCCGGCCGTTATAGCAAAGCCTTGAAATATCTCGACGAGCCGACTGAAGACCTGACGGTTGATATTATCATGAAGCTTCTTAAGGGCTGGGTTGAAGTTGCAGTGAATGACAGTGATGCGGCGCGGGATAGTTTCGACTCACTGGGCGGTGGTGGATATTTCAATGTTTTGGGGGCTCTGCAAAAGGCTAAACTCGATGCCTTGCTGGGCCAGACAGATGATGCGCTCGAAAACTTTGGCATTCTCGAAGAGGCGCAGGTCTCGAGTGTTGAAACGGCCCTTTCAAAGGCCCGGATGTTGTCCCAAGTGGGTCAAGACGCGGAGGCCTTGTCAAATTTACAGACCTTTTCCGAGGATAATGGCGGCTTTGAGTCCGGGCCAGTGAAGGCCTATCTTGACCAGCTTAATACCGGGGCGCCTTTGGGCGAAGTTTTAACGGCGCAGCAAGAAGCGGCACGGGCTTTGACCGAACCCGCATTTGGGTTCTTTGCGCGTAACCGGGCTTATGATGCCGCCGAGGTCTTTTTACAACTCGCGCTTACTTTGGACCCGGGCCATGACAAAGCGGCTCTTTGGCTGGGAAGCTTACTTGAAAATTCGGACCGACCTGACGCGGCGATGGAAATATATCAGCGTATTGACGATAACTCGCCCTATATCGTTTCGGCCAATTTATCGATTGCCAATATCCATTTTGATCGTGATGAGGATAAATCCGCCCTTGATGTGTTGGAGCAAACTCATGCCAAATACCCGTCTTTCGTGACGCGTGAAGCCTTGGGACGGGCGCGTCTTGTCAGGGAAAAATATGCTGAAGCGCTGCCCATTTATGATGCTTTGATTGCCAGCCTGTCAGAAGAAGAACTCAAGAATAATTATCAGCCACTTTATTTTCGCGGCATTTGTTATGAGCGAACGAAACAATGGGATTTAGCGGTTGCTGACTTTCAACGTGTTCTGCGGTATAATCCAGATGATGCGGACGCTTTGAACTATCTTGGCTATACATGGGTGGACCGCGGCGAGAACCTCAATCAAGCCTTTGATATGATCCGCAAAGCCGTCGAGCTGGACCCGCAAAGCGGGGCTATCGTCGATAGTTTGGGATGGGCGCATTATAAATTAGGCCAATATCAAGAGGCGAAGATTAATTTGGAAGACGCCGTTGAACTTTCGCCATCAAGTGCCACCATAATTGATCATCTGGGTGATGTGTACTGGAAACTTGGGCGTTTCCGCGAGGCGGGTTATCAATGGGAACGGGCGCTGGAATTTGATCCCACTGATGAAGAGCGCGCGCAAATAGAGATAAAGCTGCAAAAAGGTCTGGAGGGTGTTAAATCCTTACCCTAGCGCTTTTGCCTGATTTTATTTTTTGCTATTTTATATCGCATTTTCAGTATTAGGGATTTCGGGTTCAAATCATGCCAAGTCTTAGCGATATAGCCCGTGCAAAAATTAATCTGACGCTTCATGTCGGAGGCCCTATTGCTGATCGCTCGAGCCAATATTTCGGCTATCATCCCTTAGATAGCCTCGTCGTCTTTGCCGATATTCATGATTGTGTAACGCTTGTTTTTGACCAACCGGGTTTAGCACGAATGCCATCTCTGCAACTCAGCGGGCCTTTTGCCGACAGGTTGCAAAATGATATTGGCGCGCATAGCGAAAATATCATCATCAAAGCCTATAACCGCGTTCGTGAGCAAATAGATTTACCGCCACTGGGTTTTGCGCTTGAAAAAAACCTGCCTATCGCTGCGGGTATTGGCGGCGGGAGCGCGAACGCTGCCGCTGTCTTAAGACTCCTTCGTCGATATATAAACCAGGTGGTCGGCCAAACCCCTGATATTAACTGGGGTGAGCTTGCTCTCTCTTTGGGTGCTGATGTGCCCGTATGTTTGGGCTCACAAACTGCGAGAATGTCGGGTATTGGCGAATATGTTAAGCCGCTCCCCGATTTGGGTGCGCTTCATGCTCTATTAGTCAATCCCGGGGTCGCGGTTTCTACGCGCGAGGTGTTTTTAAAATATGACGACGCCTCACCCCCAAATTTACCAGACAGGCAATATGAAAGCGGTGGATTGCTTGAGCGGAGTTTAAACGGGCGCAACGATCTGGAAAAGATTACGGCAGGTCAAGTCGGGCCCGTCGCGGCGGCCCTTTTGGCTATTTCTGAACAAACAGGGTGTCAATTAGCGCGTATGTCCGGCTCGGGGGCGACTTGTTTTGGTATATTTGAGAGTGTTGATCTGGCCCAAAAGGCGCAGGACAATATAGCGGGTCAATTTCCGGCGTGGTGGTGTGTCGCGACGCGGTTCGGGGCGTAAAGCGCGCGGTTAATTGCTGCGCTCTACAACAAAGCCTGCCATATCCTTTAGTACAGTTTGCCATTCGCTATCAGGAAAGATCGATAAAGCCCGACTGGCTTCAGTCGCATATTTTCTAGCGAGATCAAGCGTGGATTCCAATGTACCCGCTGCCCGCAAATAGGAAATAGCCGTTTCCAGATCCCGATCTGTCTGATTATGCTCAACAACCACACGGTGCCAGAAGGCTTTTTCGGTCTTGCCGGCCTGTTGATAGGCGCGAATGACGGGCAGTGTGACCTTGCCTTCGCGGAAATCATCCCCGACGGATTTTCCTAGAGCGCTTTGCAGGCCGCCATAATCCAACGCATCGTCAACCAGTTGAAAAGCCAGACCCAGCTTGAGACCGTAATCACGCAAAGCCGTGCGTTCTATAGCAGGTCGGGCCGCGATAATGGGGGCAACTTCGGTTGCAGCCGCGAAAAGCGCCGCCGTTTTGGCGCGAATCACATCCATGTAATCGGCTTCCGTAATGGAGATATTTCTAAGGGCGGCCAATTGTTTAACTTCGCCTTCTGCTATGACGCTTGCCGCTTTGGACAGGACGCCCAGCGCATCCATTGAATCTGTTTCCACCATAAGGTTAAAGGCTCTGGCAAAGAGGAAATCTCCGACAAGAATGGAGGAGGCATTTCCCCAGATCATATTGGCAGGCTGTTGCCCACGCCGCAGGGCGCTTTCATCGACGACATCATCATGGAGTAGTGTCGCGCTGTGGATAAATTCAACAGCGGCGGCCAATTTATGGTGATTGCGGCCTTCATAGCCACAAATTGCGGCGCTGGCGACGGTCAAAAGTGGTCTTAAGCGCTTTCCACCTGAGCCTACCAAATGGGTCGCCAAATCAGGAATAATGCCCACAGGGCTTTGCATACGGTCAGATATAAGCGCGTCAACGGCTTGCATATCGGTTTTGGCAAGTGCGAGTAGGCGCTCCGCCGGTGTCGGCGGGCTCTTGGGGTGCAATTTTATCGGCTCTACCACATATCACCTTTCATGTTGACGGCCTTTATAAGTCCTAGACTAATCTGGCTTTATGCCTTGGACAAGTTAATTAGCAGAGACGTGGCGTCGCAGTTAATAACAATTATGTGGCTACCCTTTTGTATATTTTCAGGTTAAGAGTGGTCCGAATAATATGTTAGGCTTTGGCTTATGGTACCTGTGTTGAAAAGCGTCAATCCTGCAACGATTAATTTTGTTGAGGCCGTTTTGAAAGAAGCGCAGATAGATTGCTTTGTCATGGATCAACATGCCTCTATTATTGATGGCTCTATCGGGGCGATACCCCGGCGGGTTATGGTTATCGAGGAAGATGTGGCCGCCGCTATAAGGGCTTTGGAACTGGCGGGTCTGGCGGATGAAATTTTCAGAGCATAGCGCTTGTAATTTGCGCGTTTGCGGCTAGGTTGCGTTCAAAATTGATTAAGCGCACATTATGTCAAACTCATCTGCAAAAAAATCTCGTAAAAACGCCCCCCAAGCTCAGAGCCGCACGGATGTGCCGTCTTTTCAAGAGCTTATAATTAATCTCCAGAGCTATTGGGCAGAGCAAGGCTGCACGATATTGCAACCCTTTGATACCGAGGTGGGAGCCGGTACGCTGCACCCCGCAACGGTGTTGCGCTCGCTAGGGCCAAAGCCGTGGAATGTGGCCTATGTGCAGCCCTCTCGCCGGCCAGCCGATGGGCGTTATGGTGATAATCCCAACCGCCTGCAACATTATTATCAATATCAGGTCATTATGAAACCTAACCCGCCCAATTACCAAGAACTGTATTTAGGCTCGCTTGATGCTATCGGGATTGATCAGGACTTACATGATATCCGCTTCGTCGAAGATGATTGGGAAAACCCTACAGTTGGCGCATGGGGGCTGGGCTGGGAGGTTTGGTGTGACGGTATGGAAGTATCCCAATATACCTATTTCCAACAGGTCGGCGGGCTTGATCTGGATATTGTCTCAGGCGAGCTGACCTATGGATTGGAGCGCCTCGCCATGTATGTCCAAGGCGTTGATAATGTCTATGATCTGGTTTTTACAAAGGCCAACCCTGCTAACGGCACGCCCGAAGTGCTTTACGGTGATGTTTTCCATCAAAACGAAGTGCAGCAATCGACCTATAATTTCGAACACTCTGACCATGAGAAAATTCTCGAAAAGTTCAAATATGCGGAAGCCGAATGTCAGGCTTTGCTTGCACTGGACACGCCGCTACCACTGCCGGCCTATGAACATGCTTTGAAAGCCTCGCATTTGTTTAACCTTCTGGATGCGCGCGGCGTGGTAAGCCCGACCCAAAGGCAGGAATATATTAAGCGTGTACGCGACCTCGCGAAAGGCTGTGCGCAGGCCCATGTCGAAAATGAGAAGGCGGTTAAACCCCGGGCGTGGCAGTAATGGCCGAGCTTTTATTTGAAATTTTCTGCGAAGAAATTCCTGCTCGTATGCAAAAACGGGCAGGCGAAGACCTCTCTAAAGCGGTTATTGCGGGCTTTAAAGCGGCGGGTCTAGAAGCCAAGAACGTGCAGTCTTATGCAGGGCCGCGGCGTTTGGTTTTTACGGCCGATATTGCGCTGCGTTCACCTGATATTTCCGAGGAACGCAAGGGGCCGCGTGTGGGCGCACCAGAACAAGCCCTTGCAGGGTTTATGCGCGGAGCGGGGCTCACAGATATATCCCAAGCCCAGACACGTAGTGATAAAAAGGGCGATTATTATGTCGCGGTGATCGAAAAGCCGGGCGTGGATAGCGCCGAGATTATTGCAAATCTCATCCCCGATGTGATGAATACATTTCCGTGGCCGAAATCCATGAAGTCGGGCACGTCAAGCTTTCGCTGGGTGCGCCCGCTGACCAGTATGATTTGCTTACTTGACGGAAAATGTGTCGATTTTGAAGTCGGCGGTATAAAAACGGGAACGCAAACGCAAGGTCATCGTCGGCACGGCAAAGGCCCGTTCACGGTTAAAAACTTTGCGGATTATAAAAAGACATTAGAGGGTAAAGGCCATGTGCTTTTATCAACAGATGCGCGAAAAGACTTAATACTTACCGATGCGCGCAAAGCCTGCGCCGCTAAAGGATTAGAGCTTGTCGAGGATGAGGGCTTGCTGGGCGAGGTTGCGGGTCTGGCTGAATGGCCCGTTGTGATTTTGGGCGATATGGACCCGGCCTTCCTAGAGCTGCCTGATGAGGTTATCCGCCTGACATTAAAGACGCACCAGAAAACCTTTACCGTGCGCGACCCGAAAACCGGCGCTTTGGCCCCGCATTTTATCATAGTGGCTAACCAAATTGCCCCTGACGGGGGTGCGGCCATCAAAAAGGGTAATGGCAAGGTCATTTCGGCGCGTTTGTCCGATGCGCAGTTTTTCCAAAGCGAAGACCGTAAGAAAAAGCTGATTGATTATTATGACAAGCTCGACACGGTGGTCTTTCATAAAAAGCTTGGCTCTATTCGTGACAAGGCGGAGCGTGTGATAGCCTTGGCCAAAGTGCTGGCGCCCAAAGTCGGCGCTGACCCTGCTAAGGCTGAACAAGCCGCTAAGCTCGCCAAATGTGATCTCGTCACACAGACGGTTGTGGAATTTACCTCGCTGCAAGGCCAGATCGGAGCGCTCATGTACGCAGCTGAAGGCGGGGCGCCAGAAATCGTCACCGCGATTGAGCAGCACTATAAACCCCAAGGCCCAAGTGATAGCGTCCCGTCTGATCCTGTCGCGGTGGCAGTTGCGCTCGCGGATAAGCTCGACACACTGGTTGGGTTTTGGGCGATTGACGAAAAACCGACAGGCTCAAAAGACCCCTTCGCGCTACGGCGCGCGGCCCTCGGTGTTGTGCGGATTATTTTGGAGAATAATCTTAAAATAGAGCTTTTAAAATCGCTATTGATGCAGTTTTTAGAAGTGATATTTACTCGCGTTTCAACGGCGACTCAAGTTGATATGGATACTATTGACAGTGTAATAGAAAGCCTTGGAATTTCAGACCCTATACATTTGCAGATGATAGATGATCTAGGAGAAAAGGCTCGCCAGAAGTATAAACAGGACGCAGATTTTAAACTGTCTTATTATATAATACTAAACCTCCTCGCTTTCATCCTGGAGCGTTTGAAAGTCTACCTCCGCGATCAGGGTGTGCGCTATGACGTTATTGACGCTGTCTTGGCTAACGCTGGCGATGACCTTGTTGATATCGTCAATCGGGTCAAGGCCGTTCAAGCTTTCCTTGAGACAAAGGACGGGGCTGACCTGCTGGCGGGCTATAAACGGGCGGCCAATATCTTGAAAGCGGAGGCCAAAAAGGGCGAATTGCCCACAGGCGCGATTGGCACATTGTCGCAGGTAGAGGCTAAAGCCTTACAAAATGCGCTTTTAGAGGCTGATAAAACCATAAAGCCGAGTCTGGAAAAAGAGGATTATGCTAATGCTATGAGGGCTTTAGCTGGGTTACGCGGCCCGATTGATGATTTTTTCGAGCATGTGACGGTAAATGATGACCAAGCAGAAATAAGAGCGAACAACCTTAGACTTCTTTCATTATTTTGTGATACGTCGCACGCAATCGCCGATTTTGACGCGGTGCAAATGCCTAAGTGAGTTTACAGGTTTAGTGATTTTTAAGAGGGCTTAAAATGACGAAGTGGGTTTATGTCTTTGGCGGTGGTGGAGCAGACGGCAATACGACCATGAAAAATCTGTTGGGGGGTAAAGGGGCCAATCTAGCTGAAATGGCCTCTCTGGGTCTGCCAGTGCCTCCGGGCTTCACAATGACGACCGAAGTTTGCACGAATTATTACGAAAATGACAAAACCTATCCCGACGGACTTGATAGCCAGACCGAGGATGGATTAGCCCATATTGAAAACCTCACAGCTAAAAAATTCGGAGACCCGAAAAACCCATTATTAGTGTCTGTACGGTCTGGCGCGCGCGCCTCTATGCCCGGCATGATGGACACGGTTTTGAATTTGGGCCTTAATGACGCGACGGTAAAAGGTCTGGCCGCGCTCTCTGGTGATGAGCGCTTTGCTCTGGACAGTTACCGGCGTTTTATCACCATGTATTCAGATGTGGTTTTGGGTGTGCATCATCATACATTTGAAGATATTCTGGATCGCCACAAAGATAATCTCGGTTATATGCTCGATACGGAAATGAAGGCTGAAAATTGGAAGCCCGTTATTGAGGATTATAAAAATGCCGTCAAAAGTGAGCTGGGTCGGGATTTCCCCCAAGACCCGCGCGCGCAATTGCAAGGCGCTATTGATGCTGTGTTTGGGTCTTGGATGAATGAACGGGCTGTTGTCTATAGACGGCTGAATGATATTCCGGCGGAATGGGGCACGGCCTTGAATGTTCAAGCCATGGTGTTCGGGAATATGGGCGAGACTTCGGCAACGGGCGTAGCCTTTACCCGCGACCCGTCAACGGGCGAAAATATTTATTACGGCGAGTTCCTGATTAATGCCCAAGGCGAGGATGTTGTCGCCGGTATTCGTACGCCGCAAACCCTTACCAAGGTCGCCCGCGAAGCCATGGGTGAGGAGGCTTTGTCTATGGAAGAGGCCTTGCCGGAAGTTTATACCCAATTGGCTGGTACGTTCGAGACGCTAGAAGCCCATTACCGCGATATGCAAGATATTGAATTTACGGTCGAACGTGGCCAGCTTTGGATGTTGCAGACACGCACGGGTAAACGCACAGCCCGCGCCGCGCTTAAAATTGCGGTCGATATGGCCGAGAGTGGGCAGATCACGAAGGAAGAAGCCATTTTGCGCATTGAGCCTTTATCTCTGGATCAGCTTTTACACCCGACATTGGATGCCGATGCCCCGCGCGATATAATCGCTATGGGTTTGCCCGCCTCACCCGGTGCCGCGATCGGAGAGGTCGTGTTCTCATCTGATGAGGCCGAAACGCTATCAAAAGCCGGACGCAAGGTTATTTTGGTAAGAACAGAGACGTCGCCTGAAGATATTCACGGCATGCATGCGGCTGAAGCGATTGTGACAGCTCGCGGTGGAATGACCTCACACGCTGCCGTCGTTGCACGCGGTATGGGAACACCCTGTGTGTCAGGGGCGGGCGAAATTCGTATCCATGAGGCGGCTGGGGAATTTTCTGTAGCCGGACGTGTTATTAAAAAGGGCGAAATCGTTACAGTTGACGGTGCTAGCGGACAGGTTTTTGCGGGCGCGGTTGATATGGTCCAACCCGAAATGTCCGGGGATTTTTCCAAGATTATGGCATGGGCAAATGACATGCGGGTCTTAAGAGTCCGGACCAATGCCGAGACACCGACAGATGTTGAAACAGCCAAGGAATTTGGCGCCGAAGGTATTGGTTTGTGCCGGACTGAACATATGTTTTTTGAGGCTGACCGGCTTGGCTTTTTCCGGGAAATGATTTTATCGACGAGCCTAGAGGGCCGGAAAAATGCGTTAGAGAAGATTTTACCTGTGCAAAGGGCTGACTTTGTCGCCATCTTCAAAATTATGGGAGAGCTGCCCTGCACGATCCGCTTACTTGACCCGCCTTTGCATGAATTTTTACCCCATGCAGAAGATGATATCCGCACGGTCGCTGGGGTTATGGGGCTTCCGGCTTCAGAGTTAATGCACCGTGCAAATGAGCTGTCTGAGAGCAATCCGATGTTAGGTCACCGGGGCTGTCGTTTGGGGATATCCTATCCGGAAATCTATGAAATGCAGGCGAGGGCTATTTTTGAAGCCCAGATCGAAGTTGAAAAAGAAACCGGCATTAAGCCGGTAGCGGAAATCATGATACCGCTTGTGTCTTCGGCTAAGGAGCTTGAAATTCTCAAGACCGCTATTGAGGGCGTTGCCAAAGCCGTGGGCGCACCTGATTATGTGATTGGGACCATGATCGAATTGCCGCGCGCAGCCTTGCGAGCAGACCATATCGCCCAACATGCTGCGTTTTTCTCTTTTGGAACCAATGATTTGACCCAGACGACATTTGGTCTTTCCCGGGATGATGCGGGTAAATTCCTAGGCGATTATGTGGCCCAAGGTATTATGGAAAAAGATCCTTTCGTCACGCTGGATCAGGACGGTGTTGGCGATCTTATCTCTATTGCAGCTGAACGCGGCAGAAAAACCCGTTCCGATATAAAATTGGGGATTTGCGGGGAACATGGCGGCGACCCGGCCTCGATTACGTTTTGCCATAATGTTGGATTAAATTATGTTTCCTGCTCTCCATACCGTGTGCCCATAGCCCGATTGGCTGCGGCGCAAGCTGCGATTCGGGCGAAAAACACATAATTTTGTCATAATTAAACCCTCTATTAACTATAAACCTTATTCTATGACCCCAGAAGGGTATCGGTAGCGAGATTATCACAATTGCGTTTTTCGCGTTATTTTTCTTGCGGGAATCGGTTTTGGCCATTAGGGAGCGCGATCATGTCACGCTTAAGTCAAATAATTGCAGGCTGGGGTATCGGACTTGGCGCCATTGGATTGGCGTTTTCGGTCTTTCCTGTCATTGCAGATCAAGCCGCCGCTCAACGCGACGCCGAATACTGGACGGACCGCGCGTCCGTGTTCCAAGACACACGTGAGGATGATCAGGATATATCCAGTTTGGCACGCACGCTGACGGATATTTATACAGATAAAGCGCTTAAAAATCCGGCAATGCGCGAGCGCCGTTTTCTTGATGATCTGGAAGTCATAACCCGAAAAGATATTTTACAAGCCAAATATGAGACACGGCAATATCGTTGCCTTTCAGAGGCGGTATATTATGAAGCGCGTTCAGAACCTGTTTCCGGGCAGATGGCTGTGGCTGAGGTTGTGTTAAACCGGATAAAATCCAAGCATTATCCAAATACCATATGCGGCGTTGTTTATGAGGGCGCGGAGCGTACAACCGGTTGTCAGTTTAGTTTTACGTGCGATGGTTCGACTATGAAGGAGCCTTACGGGTCGTCATGGAAAAATTCGCAAAATATAACCCGTCTTATTCTCTCTGGCGGGTTTCCACCTGTGACAAGCGGGGCGACGCATTATCATACAGTCGCGGTTCAGCCACATTGGTCGGAAACCTTAAAGCTGATAAAGACTATCGGTACGCATAAGTTTTATAAGTTTAAATGGCGGGAACGCCCCGTTCCGTCTTTATTGGTAAAGACAGCGCCGCCGTCCTAAACGGATAAATTAGAACCGTTTTTTATAGGTCTATCTTTATATCAGCACATTGCAAACCGGCAGGCTTTTCGATGATGTTCGTTAGGCTGCCTGTAAATTTTTAAGTCTCACTTGCGCCTCTGATAGGTTCACAAAGTCTATCGGGCGTGACCATTCGGACCGACACGCTTTTGAAAAGCGCTTTATATCATGTTTAAGGGTACGGATTTTGCTTTCTGCCAAGGGTGAGTTTTGTGTATCTCTGTTTTTGGGCATCGGTATAGCCTTTGTCATTTTCCCTTAATGCGGGGAGAAAGTGCAGGATTGAACTGATAAAAACAGTCCAATCCCGCGAGTGAGTGCAAATTAAGTAAAGGGGGGTACTTATTTGCCGTTTATCTCTTAAAGGGGAGAAGAGATGATCAAGATAAAGCAAAAATCTTAAACACATACAATAAAACTGGTCGTGACCGGATTGTGAGCGACCGGTAACAGCTTCGTGTTCGCCATTTAGCGCCGTGCAAAAATTTCCATGTTTTATGGGGGCTTAGCCGTTATTGGTATGAATGCTGCATATCCCTTACGGACGGCTTATATAAGTGCCAATAAGGGAAGAAACGAATGGTGTCGAATGCCAAATTATATTTTGATGGTCAGACATCGTCGGATAGCACTGAATTCTGGGATGAAGGCGTGTCGATCATTGTTCCGACCTTTAGGCGTCCTAAGGGACTAAAAACTGCCCTTGATAGTTTGAGGGGGCAAAGTGCGGGTGACCGACCGATTGAAATCATCGTGTCGGATAACGACCCGGAAGCCAGCGCAAAAAGCTTCGTAACCAGCTTCGCTGCAGAATCTGAATTTCCGGTCATATTCGTTCATGCCTCGGTTCCTGGGGTGGCTAATGCCCGAAATATGGCTGTCGCTCAGGCACGGGGCCGTTATCTGGCTTTTTTAGATGATGATCAGTTTGTAACCGATAGCTGGCTTTCCTCCCTGTTGGAAATAATGGAAGAAACAGGGGCAGGCTTGGCCTTTTGTCCGACATATGCCCAAAGCGATCTCACGCCCGTTCATAAAGAACAATGCCTAGACTTTTTTTCGCGCGATATTGATCAGGAAGAAAACGGACTTGTTTCAGACTTTTTTGGGTGCGGAAACTCCCTATTGGATTTGAAAAAATGTGATCTACCCGAACCGCCATTTAATCCGCATGCAAATGAAACGGGGGGGGAAGACGATCTTCTTTTCTCTCAATTACAATCTCAGGGGACCAAGATTGCCTGGACGCGCGAGACCCATGCTACGGAGAACGTCGAAAACTGGCGTATGAACCATGAGTATATTCGCGTTCGCAGTTTTGCTTATGGTCAAGGGCCAAGTCGAATATGCGCGGACCCGAATAATTTTAATCTATTAGGGCTCATGCGGTGGACGCTTATCGGCATGATTCAATTTTGCCTGTTTGCGCCTATGGCCGCATTTTACCGAATGCTAGGTCATGAAAACTATATTATTTGTATGCGTAAAATGGCCGAAGGCGCCGGCAAAGTTTTATGGTATGAAAAATTCCGTCCTAAAATATATGGGGCGACAGCCCTAAAGGCTCAATTACAGCGCGAATGTGAAGCAAAGAAAACGGCTTGATTAGCCGGATTTCCATTACCCGACCTTGTCCTTAAGCTGGTCCATTAACTCAGCATTGGCGCAAATCACATCACAGCTCTCTAATACGTCGCCTCCTGAAAGGCTTTCAACCATCAGGCCGGCCTCGCGTGCGATCATCACACCCGCTGCAATATCCCATACCGATAAGCCGCGTTCCCAAAATCCGTCAAAACGTCCTGCGGCTGTCCAGACAAGATCTAGTGCAGCCGAGCCGAGCCGTCTAACCCCAGAACTTGCGCCCATGACTTGATGTAACTCTTTTAGAAATTTCGCATGTCCCGGACGGCCTAAAAACGGGATACCCGTGGCAAAGAGGCTTTCGGAAAATATATCACGGCGACCGGGTCGCAAGCGTCTATCGGCTCCCCCGCGTGTGCCGTCATTTAAAAAGGCGCCTTTGCCCTTTTCAGCAAAGAACATTTCATCTGTAATAGGATTATAGACAATTCCAGCCACTATCTCAGGCTTTTCATCCTCTAAAGTCCGCTCAAGGGCTATTGAAATCGCGAAGTGCGGAATACCGTGCAGATAATTTGTCGTACCGTCTAGCGGATCAATGATAAAACGATGTGTTTTATCTGTCCCTTTAACCTCGCCGCCTTCTTCCATTAAAAAACCATAGCCGGGGCGGTCGCGTTGAAGGTTTTCGAAAATAACTTCTTCGGACTTTTTATCGGCACGGGAGACAAAATCCGCAGGCCCTTTGCGGGAAATTTGTAAATGCTCTATTTCGCCGAAATCTCGTAAGAGACCTCTGGAGGCTTTTCGGGCCGCATTTTGCATAACGGCCATGACAGGTGAGGACATTAATCAGCTCGTTTAATATATGAACCGTCTTCGGTATTGATAATCAGGCGTTCGCCTTCATTGATAAAGGGCGGTACAGTTGTGCGCACCCCGTTCTCTAATGTTGCAGGTTTATAGGAATTCGCCGCTGTCTGTCCTTTTACAACGGGTTCGGTTTCAGCAACAGCCAAGATGACCTGATCGGGCAGGGCGACCGAAATCGGCCGCTCTTCGTAAAACTCCAGTTCAACGGCCATACCGTCATTGAGGAATTTGGCGCGGTCCCCGATAAAACTTGTTTCCAGATGTATCTGCTCATAAGTCTCTGAATTCATAAAGACCAACATATCACCTTCGGCATAGAGATATGTATGCGATTTCTGATCGAGCCTCACGCGCTCTACGGTTTCTGCGGCCCGAAAACGCTCATTGAGCTTGCGACCGTCTAGGAGATTTTTAAGCTCGACCTGATTAAAGGCTCCGCCCTTACCGGGCTTAACCGCATTGCATTTTACGGCCACCCACAGCGTATCCTGATGCTTGATAATGTTTCCCGGTTTTATTTCATTTCCGTTCATTTTCATATTGGCGGCCTTTCATGATGATGATCGCAAAATGGGATCAAAAAATTTCATCTGGCGCGTCATAACAGTGCAATTCATATACGGCAATCACTTTGAGCCTTTTCAGCCGCACTGGAGTTGCTATAAGCCCGCAGCTATGACGAAAATATCGCATAAACCCCATATTCTCATTGTGGGCGCCGGACTTATCGGCCTCTCGAGTGCGCATAGCCTTGCAAAGCGGGGCGCATATGTGACGGTTATTGAGCGCCGTAGCGGCCCAGCCATGGGCGCTAGCTTTTCAAATTCCGGTATGCGCCATCCCAGTCAGGCAAGTCCGTGGATGTTACCGCGTCAATATTTCGGTCACTATAAGCCTGCAGCTTACGCCCAAAGCCGCGCCGCACTTACGGCCAGCGTGCTGGATCTGGCCCAAATCTCAAAACCGCTTATTGCTGAAAAGATGAAGCGCTTTGGCATGAAGACGGTCACGCCTAAAGGGTGTTATAAACTTTATAGCTCCCGTGACGAGGCCAAGCGGGCTTTAAATCAGTATAAGGCAGACGGGGTAGACTGCGCGGCTGTACCCGTGGCGAGCCGCCCCTTTCGTAAAGCCAGCCTATTTTTCCCGCAAGATGGCTTTGGGGATGCTTATGCCTATTGTCGGGCTTTAGAGGCCGAATTAAGGGCGAGCGGTGCGGTCAATTTCATCTATAATGCCGAAAATGTACAGCTCGAAAAACGTGGCCTGTCTGTGCGCGGTATTCAGTGTAACGGCGACCGTTTTGAGGCTGACCATATTCTCGTGGCGGCAGGTTCGGAAAGCGCGGCTTTGCTCCGGCCGCTGGGTCTGGATATGCCCGTTTATCCTGTTACGGGTTATGCGTTAAACTTCGCAAGAACGGCTCAGTTTGAGGCGCTAGACTTACCCCAAGTGCCGATTATGGACGCAGCGAGCCATTCTGCGCTGAGTTTTTATGAAGACCATATTCGCCTCTCCGGCACGGTAGGCGCAAAGAGTGCTAAAGCCTTGCTTTCAACATGGGGCGAGATATCACCGGAATTAATGAAGGCCTTGGGAGACCCTATTCGCGTCTGGGAAGGACAACGCCCGATGAGTGCACTGGGCCGCCCTTTTATTGGCCGCACAGCTATCCCGCGCCTCTGGGTGAATTGTGGCCACGGCCATATGGGCTGGACGTTATCTGCGGGCTCCGGCGAGGTCTTGGCGGAGATGGTTATGGAAGATGTGATAGATGCACGTTTTGTGTGGTAGGTAGCGAGACCGGCGCGTTAACTTAATTTACCGGCGTGACGTTTACGCCCTCTTCTTTTAGCATTTTGACCACGCTATCAGGCCCGGCGAGGTGAGCTGTGCCTACTGCGACAAATTTAGTGCCGGGTTCATTCAGGAGTGCTTGTAAGAGAGGTAACCAGTTTCGATTACGGTCTGTCAGAAGGCTATCATAGGCCGATTTAGAGCCATAAAGGGCAGGGTTGGATATCATCGCCCCAATGCCCTGAATATCCCCGTCCGCCCATTCGTCAACAAGCGTATCTAAATATTGCGGGCCGAGCTCTAATGTGCTGATTGTCGCAAGTAGGCCTTGGATCTGATCTTCCAGAGAGGCCTTACTCAAGGCATTAATCTGGGTTTCTACAGATTCGAGATAGGCGAGCTTTTTATCTTTAATCTCCGGGTGGTTTAAAAAATATTGTTCAACCCCTGAGTTCGGATCATAACCGGATTTGAGCATTTGCAAGAGGGTCAATTGAATACTAACCATCCAGGGTTTCATGGCATCAACGGCCTCTAAGGGTATGTTTTGGGCGCTCAGGGCTTGTTTTACGATTTGTCTGTCTTGATCATTCATGGCGCGGCTTAGTGTGCCGCCATCTGTAAACACACCATGTTGCGCGATGAGCTGCTGGAGCACTTTTGCATTCTCTGGGCTTTTGACATCGGCTTCAAGGATAACCGTATCGGCTTTCTCAAAGGCCGCCCGAAGCGTGTCGTCTTGCCATTTGCGCTCCGGTTTTAATATGTGCACCGTCCCGAATAGAAAGACCGTGGTATCGTCATCAGCATAGCGCCACATTTTCGGTGTGCCCGCACCTTGCGTTGCTTTGGCTTTTACGAGGGTGTCTTTTATTATGGCGCTTAATTCGTCTTTACTGACGTCGTCATCCTGTGGGAGCTGCGTCTGAATTACAGGTTCAGATTTTTGCAGATTCGCGGTATCTGCTGTCTTGTCTTGGCAGGCTGCGGCGGCAGTCATGGCCCCTAATATTGTGGTTAGGATGAGGCGTCGTGCGAGTAATGTCATGGCTTTGGGTTTTCTATGTGGGCGGTGACAACAGGCTAGGAAAGGGGGGGTAGATTGTAAAGGCGCTTTGTCCGCTTCTCAGCCATAGCGCATCCCTTAGACAGCGCGTAACCTAAATGATAATTAATCTTGTTTGCTGCGCCTCGCATTTTTAATTGCGGGGCTTGCCTGATATGTTGGCCGTGTTCGGCATGTGAGTTTACAGGCATGGCAAGCTATTCCGGCGCGGATTGTTTGTCTTGGTTGTGTGGCGGGGGTCCAGTCCTCTCGGGTTGATTGGTGTTCACATGTCGGATTGTTAGGGCGGTAAACTCATTACACTGCATAAGACGGTCTCTAAATAAGAGATTCTCAGTGAAAGTTGATAGCAAAAATACGCCTCTCTTTTGAAATCAATCAGAGATTTTTATAATCGATCAGCATTATTTTCAAAACTCTCTCGACTTTGTGTCATACTCAGCCAGAGGAGGGGTCATGTTAATTCTTGATGTGCTACTGCGGTATGGGTCTGTGACATTGTTATTGTTGATGGGGTGTTTATCTATACGCGACAGGAAAAGGTCAGGGATTGCAATTTATATATTCCTAGTGACGTTTTCCATTGCCGCTCTGCTACTTACAACGGTAAGTGATGCCTTTAAACTACCTCGCCCCATTCACATTTTTTTCCGTTTTGCCGATATGGGGAATATTGTTTTTATCTGGTGGTTAGGTCTTGCCATGTTCCACGATAATTTTCGTCTGAGGTGGTGGCATTGGGTCTTATTGGTATTTAGTTGTCTCATGCTGCTGCCCTCGCGGATTATGGAACTAAAAGGCGTTGATTATTTTCACCCCGCGGTAAATTACGGTTTGGATATAATGACGCTTGGTATAATGGGGCATTTGATATTTGTAGCCTTAAAGGGCAGATCAGATGATTTGGTTGAGCCTCGCCGACGGTTTCGGCTCTTCTTCGTTCTTGCGTTAGTTACGGCAACACTAACTGCGATAGCGGCCGAAAATTTGCTTGCCGAGAACCATTCTGATTTTTTGCAGACTTTGCGCTGTATTATCATTTTCCCGCTCGCCCTATGGGGGGTGATTTGGTTGATGCGAATGCAACTCGAAAAGTTGGTTTTTGAAACCCCGGTTGATCACCCTACTGACGTCTCGGGCATAGATCCGCGAGATCAACACTTACTCAATGACTTAATAACGGCAATAGAAATTGACCACAAATATAAAGAAGCCGGATTAACCATTCGGCAATTGGCTGAATATCTAAAAACGCCGGAGCATCGTTTGCGAAGCCTAATTAATAGCGGGCTTGGCTATCGTAATTTTTCGACCTTTATAAATCACTATAGAGTGGACGCTATTAAGCGAGCGTTTGGGCGTCCAGAAAATAGCCGCATACCCGTCCTGACGATAGCGCTGGACCATGGCTATAACTCGCTTGCGCCTTTTAATCGCGCTTTTCGTAATGTGGTAGGACAGACCCCAACGCAATATAGACAAAAACTCCTCAAAAACCCTGATTGATTTTTAAAAACGCTTATCAATTTCGAAATCAAACAGGCTTTTTTACTATCGACGAGATATTATTTTTTTAATTGGCCAATCTCCAATCATACCCAACGCCAGTTTGGCTCGGGCTTGACAATCTAAGGAGATAAACATGTCATATACAAAAACATTTACAGCCTTCCTAGTTGCAGCATTTACATCCATAGCTGCCCCAAGTTTTGCGGTTACGCAAGGTGATGTCGCGGCTTGCCGGGCGGCAGTGTCTGCCCAGACGCCAGGGCTATTGGAGGGTTATCGGTTGCGTTTTAAGAAAGAAATAGGCGTGGGCAATCGGCTGATTAAGTTTGAGGCTATACCCAATATGGCTTCTGCAGGGAAAGGGTTTAACTTAACCTGCGAGTTTAATCGCGTGAATACAGTTCTGGCCTTTCACAGTGATAAAACGGTTCAATACGCCACAAAAGACTGAAGAGTGTTGCACGTTATTTAAAAAACCCGCTTTTGTGGGTTTTTAAATATTTTACTCCCAACCCAGAGCTTGCGTCATCACCCTGTAAATCTCATCTTGTTCCATTACCCCTTTAACGCGGTGGGCCCCCGGACCTCGAGCATAGAGCGGAACATCTTCCCCGCTATGGGTTTCATATTTTAGATGAACGGCAGAATGCTGCCTGAAGTCTTTGGCTTGGACCGCGTTATCTGTAAGTACATGGCTTTCATGCGTGCGCGGATTGGGGCCGTTATGATAGCCAAGCGTGGTATAAGGCTTGCCGTCCGCGTCTTTTTCATAAGTTTGGGCAATTTCGCCTGTTTCCCGGTCAAAGCTTTTGACAAGCCCTAAAATTGGATTGCCGCGCACAGGATAGCCCGCAATCGTAAAGACATGGCTGTGGTCCGCTGTGACCATAATCAGAGTGTCTTGGCCGGCCTGCTCTTTGGCGACTTTCACGGCTTCGTTTAATGCCTGCATGTCGCGCAAGGCACGATAGGCATTCGTGGCGTGATGGGCGTGATCGACCCGTCCGGCTTCGACCATCAAAATATAGCCTGTTTCACGTTCAGAGAGTGCGTCTAGAGCAAACGCTGTCATATCGGCCAGAGACGGTTCTTGTGTGTCAGACCTATCGGCTTCGAAGCTCATATGGTCGGCGTTAAACAGTCCCAAGACTGTTTTGTCTTTAGGCGCTGCGCCGAGTTCTGATTTATCCGTAACAAAGATATGGTTTTCCCGTCCTTGCCAGTCTTCTATTTGTTCGGGGCTGAATTTTTTGCTCCCGCCGCCCAATATAATATCGAGCGGTGCCGCCAACATTTGATCGGCGAGGCTTTTGCATCCGGCTTTGGCTGCGCGTGGGTCTATATCCCCTTGCGCCTCCCAATTCCGGGATACGGCATGACCATAGGTTGCCGCGGGCGTTGCATGTGTAATGCGCGTAGTTGAGACGATCCCGATGGACAGGCCTGCCTTTTTAGCGTTCTGGGCGAGTGTGGGCGGGGATTTTTTGCGTACGCAGTCTGAAATGACCATATTTCGGGCGCTTTTGCCGGGTTTGACATTAATCGCGCCTATATTTGTTTTATAACCGGAAAAAATCGCTGTGGCTGTACCGGCACTGTCGGGAACTTGAGAGTTGGAATTATAGGTTTTAATCAAGGCCAGATGTTCAAAATCTTCGAAGGCGAGGGCATGATCTTCGCCCTTGCCGCCTTTAGATTGTCCGTCAAAGATACGGGCGGCGGTAATTGTCGACACTCCCATGCCGTCCCCAATGAAAATAATGACATTTTTGGCGAATGCTGGATTCTGGTCACTCGCTTGGCGGTTTTGGGTAGGAGAATCGGCGTAATCCTTGCTTTTTTGACTGTTTTTTGCTATGCAGGATGTCTGGAAACAGACAGTCAGTATGATTAAGGGCTTTAAAGCCTTTTTTAGATATGACATTTTAGGTCTCCCAGCACATTATGTATATGTTTTATAA
>CAZHPV010000008.1:0-68075 GCA_964534845.1 uncultured Caulobacterales bacterium | reverse complement strand
TTGTTAAAGAGATAGCGTAATGACGGCATCTAACCCCTATTTGTATGCCGTCATTTTCGGGTTCAAGCTATGACTTGCCAGAGACGCAAATTGCGCGTTAATATCTTTAAGAATACAAGAAGTGGGTGAGAACATGGCTGTAAAAAAAGATAAGCTAGGAAATGAGGCCGCGAAGTCGACGACCGCCGTCAATACATTAGTGGGTTTTCGTCGCTCCGAAGTGGTAAAATCTCTTGGTATCATGGCGGGCTACGCGGCCAAACAGCCTAAGCCCTTTGCTAAACATCTTAAAAATTATGCCAGTGAAATGCTCGGTATTGTCAAAGGCACATCCGAACTTACCCCAGATAAACGTGACCGACGTTTCAAAGACGATACATGGACTCAAAACCCGCTTTATAAACGCGGAATGCAAAGCTGGCTCGCTATGCGTAATGAGTTAAATGCGTGGATAGACGACTCGCGCATGCACCCCTCAGATCAGGTCCGCGCCAAATTTGTCACGAGTCTTATTGTCGATGCTCTGGCGCCTACAAATACACTTTTGGGTAACCCTGCCGCCATGAAACGCCTTTTTGAAACAGGCGGTCTTTCTTTGGCAAAAGGCTTGCGTAATGCCTATGACGATCTTCGACATAATGGCGGCATGCCCAGTCAGGTTGATGGACGTCCCTTTAAGGTGGGTGAAAACCTCGCCAATTCAAAAGGTGCGGTCGTGTATAAATGTGAAATGCTCGAGCTTATTCAATATCAGCCCAAAACGGAGCAAGTGTATAAAATACCGTTATTGGTGATCCCCCCGCAGATTAATAAATTCTACGCCAATGATTTAGCACCCGATAAGTCTCTCGTGCGATTTTTGACGAAATGCGGATTTCAGGTTTTCGCCGTATCATGGCGCAATCCAACCCGCCAACATGCCAATTGGGGTCTGGAAGCCTATGTCGGTGCTTTGGTTGACGCTGTCGGTGCGGTAAAGAAAATATCCCGTAGTCCGCGTATTAATGTGACCGGCGCCTGCTCAGGCGGTATTACCATGGCGTTATTGCTCTCGGAACTTGCAGCGCGCGGGGATCAATCGGTCAATGCCTATACCCTTATGGTGAGCGTGCTGGACGGTAAAAAATCTGATAGTGAAGTCGGTTTGTTTGTAACAGATGCGGCCATTGAAAAAGCCCGCGCCCATAGCCGTAAAAAGGGCGTCTTGTCGGGCGAAGAATTAGGGCGCTCCTTTGCTTGGATGCGACCTAATGATTTAATCTGGAATTATGTGGTCAATAATTACCTGCTTGGTGAAGACCCGCCGCCATTTGACGTTTTGTACTGGAATAATGACGCTACAAATTTGCCAGCCCAATTACATTCTGACTATCTGGATATTTTTCAAGACCGGCGTTTCAGACCTGATAAAAATGTTGTTTTTATGGATCATGTTGTGGACATGTCGGCCGTGACCCAAGACGGGTTTATGGTGGCCGGGGTCACTGACCATATTACACCTTGGAAAGCCTGTTACCGTAATGTGCGCCTGATGGGCGGCGAGGTCGAGTTCATATTGTCCAATTCCGGACATTTGCAATCCTTGCTAAACCCTCCGGGTAATCCAAAGGCGAAATATTTTACCAATAAGGATTTCCCGCCGCGGGCGGATCGGTGGCTGGAAGCCGCGGAGCCTGTTGAGGCTTCATGGTGGATACGGTGGAATGAATGGTTAAGTGAGCGCTCCGGCGAGCTTAAAAACGCGCCGAAAAAATTGGGCAATAAAGCCTACCCGCCCATCTCGCAAGCTCCCGGCGAATATGTGTTTACCTAATCGCACGCAGGCGTAACCAAAATGTGTGAAGGTGTGAGAGGTCAGCCCTTTACCTTTATGTTAAACCTCACCATCTATTATATGTAATAACGCAAGGCTTTGAATGACACAGTATACACCCAATCTGGCGCGCATATTTTTCACAAAAGTGGGAAATCAGAAATTGCGCGTCGCCATATGGTCCGGGGTGGATAAAGGCGAGGGCAAAAGAACACCGCTTTTATTTTTTAATGGAATAGGGGCCAATCTGGAAATCGCGCAGACTTTTGCTGATACATTTACTGGCCGCGATATTATCACCTTTGACATGCCCGGTGTGGGGGGCTCGCCTGATCCTGTTGTGCCTTATCGTCCGTGGTGGGTGGCTAAAGCTGCCAAACAGATTTTACTAGAAAACGGTTATGAAAAAGTCGACGTTTTGGGCGTGTCTTGGGGCGGCGGGCCAGCCCAGCAATTTGCTTGGCAAAATGCAAAAATGACGAAACGTCTTGTCCTCTGCGCAACGACGACGGGCGTAACAATGGTGCCCGGTAGTCCTAAAGCGATTTCAAAAATGGTGTCGCCCAAACGCTATATTGACCGCGATTTTCTTGCCAAGAATTTCGAGACGCTTTACGGTGATGCCGCCAGCGAAGGCGTCACGGAATTCTCTATTAACATGACACCGCCCAGCATGAAGGGTTATCTCTATCAGTTAGGGGCAATGACGGGCTATTCTACCATACCCTTTATTCGTCGCATCAAAGCCAAGACGCTGATCATTATGGGTGAGAAAGACCATATTGTCCCCGTTGCCAATGGCAAGATTTTAAAAATGTTACTCAAGCGCTCGACGCTAAAAATAATCGAAGGGGCGGGACACCTCTTTCTTTTGACCCGTCGGGATAAAACCATCGAACTTATTCGGGATTTCTTCGGGGAACCGGAGGTTGCCGTGCCGCATATAGAGCCGGTCAGACTGCCCTCCGTAGCAGAGGTGTTAAGTCATTAAGGGCGTAACTTAAAAATGGGAGCTATTTGCCATGTCTGATGAGAAGAAAAAGGAAGAGAGTAAACCACGCAGCACCAGCGAGACGGCGCGCCGTATATGGCTGGCGGGTATTGGGGCCTATGGCCGGGCTTTTAGCGAAGCCCAGGAAGCCTTAAAAGATGTCAGTGGTAAAGGCGGCGAGATTTTCGAAGACCTTGTGCAAAAGGGTACGATGATTGAAAAAGTCGTCGAGGTGAAAGGCAAAAACCTGATGGAAAAGGCCAATGTCCCGAATTTCGACGTGCCGAATTTGGACTTGGATGAGCGGATAAAATCCATGCGCTCACGCTTAATGGGCTCTGGCGAGGCGGCGGGCGATGTCAGTGCGCGTCTTGATCTGGTTGAAGCCAAACTGGACAAAATTTTAGCCCTTTTGGAAGGCACTCCCGTTTCAAAAAAGACAACAAAAAAAGCCGGGAATAAAACGGCAAAAAAACCTGTCAAAAAGCCTGTAAAGAAATCATCGACGAAACGCATACGCACACAAAAGACGACACCTAAAACTTAAGTGTCATTGTGGCAAAGCGCTCCAAAACTAAAGACAAAATTTTACGCACCGCGCTGGGCCTGTTTAACAATGAAGGCGAGAGCGAAGTCAGCGCCGTAGACATCGCCTCTGTCATGGGAATCAGCCCCGGCAATCTCTATTATCACTATAAGGGCAAGGACGAGATTATCAGTGCGCTCTTTGCGGATTTCGAAGTTGAGATCAAACAGGTCTTAACCTCACCGATCAGCGCGCCGCTTAAGCTCGAGGATAATTGGGTCTATCTCTATATTATTTTTGAAGAGATTTTCGATTTCCGGTTTTTTTATAAAAACCAGTCACAGCTCATTGCGCGTATTCCGGACTTGCGCGGGCCGTTTTCGCGTATCCTGTCTTTAAAAGAACGCACGGGATTTACCCTCCTGAGCACATTGGAAGCGGACGGGTTTTTGGCTTTTGATGATGGGGAGAAAGCCGCTCTTGCAGGACGGCTGGCCCAGCATTTTACCTTTTGGCTGCAATATCACGATCTGCGCTTTGCGACGGCCCCGCCCAAATCCCTCATAGATCAGGGCGTGTTTCACAGCCTGATACAAATCACACCCTATTGGCAAGGCGAGGCGGCCTATGCGGACCTGCTTAAAGATTTTATGGATGATAAATAGGCCCTACGCGCAATTGACGTTCCACAGGCTCTTGCGGTTTGGCAAGCTGGAGCGGATTGTTGTGGGTTGGGCTAAGCGCCAAGGGAATAGAGCTTACTGTTAGCGGGCTAATATTTGTATTTCTTACTTTATGTATAATTCCATACATATGTTTTTTATAATAAGGTCAGGAAAAAGGAAGCGCATATGTCTGTAAAACCGGCTTTGAATATTACTTTGGTTGACGGCGGGATGGGCCAAGAACTTATCCGGCGGTCTGGCCAAGAGCCGACGCCTTTATGGTCGGCGCGTATATTGCTGGACCGACCCGAACTGGTCTTGGATTTGCACAAGGATTTTATCTATGCGGGCGCCGAGCTTATTGTGCTCAATAATTATACCGCCACGCCAGAACGTTTGAAGCGGGATGCTTCTATTGATCTGTTTAAGCCTATCCATAAAGCCGCGATTGAGGTGGCTCATGCAGCGCGTAAAGCGGCGGGGCGGGAGGTTAAAATCGCCGGATGTTTGCCCCCGATTATGGCCAGTTATAAAGCCGAACTTGCCCCGAGTTTTGAGGACTGTCTTGCCTCGTATCGTGAATTGGTGGCCGTGCAAAAACAGGGCGTCGATATGTTTATATGCGAAACACTCTCCACGATCAGAGAGGCCAAGGCTGCTGTAACCGCCGCCAAAGAAACGGGTCTGCCCGTATGGGTAAGCTTTACCCTCGATGATAGCGCCCCGGCCCAGTTACGGTCTGGTGAGGATTTGAGCACGGCTATATCCGAGGTGGCCGCCTTGGGCGCAGCGGCAATTTTGGCAAATTGTTCCATGCCGGAAACCATGGATAAGGCGCTACCCCTATTGGTCAAAGGATTCGATAATGTGGGGGCCTATGCCAATGGGTTTCAATCTATCGCCGCGCTGGATGCAGGCGGCACAGTTGCAGGCCTTAAAGCTCGCGAAGACCTCACCCCCCAGAGATATGCGGATTACGCCATGGGCTGGGCGCGTATGGGAGCCAAGATTATCGGCGGGTGCTGCGAGGTCGGCCCGGACCATATTGCCGAGATCAACCGGCGTTTGACCGGTTAGGCCCGGTTCGGATTTCGCTATAGGACATAAACATGGGCACCCAGCAAATAGCTTAACAAATACATATTTAAGGACATATCAGACTTTTCATTAGATATGAATCTCTTGATACCCCTATCTACTTTAGCCTTATGGGTAAGAGTGCATTCTGCTCGCTAAGGCAAGCAGGGTGAAAAATGGGCGCTATTTTGTGCCCAGTCCTCTTAAGGATTGGGAATATTATAAGAGGCGTTGCTATGTATGTGAAGAAGAGGCGGCAATCTACAATGATTGTAGGCTTAGTAGAAATACCAGCTCTGCCTCATTCAAATTTGGACATTATTCATAAAATCGCATCAGGGCTGGATATAGACGGATATACGGTCAGAAGAATAAGTATCTTTGAAGACCCGTTAATTGCGAATATACACATTGAAACCAACTCATTTACTCATTGTAACAAATCAATGTCTCTATTTCCCAAAAAAACAAGGCTTATAGATATTAGTCAAAGTTTATATATAGACCTCAGTTTCAGACATTCTGCGAAATTACCTATTCGTCGTCACTTAAGCTATAGCATTAAAGTGGATAAAATTCGGGCAAGGAATACTGCGGTCGCCTCAATAATGAAAGAGGCTCGCCACGTGACCGACCAGTTGCTTTTCACCTTCAATAGATTAACGTCGTCAAAATTGGTTTTCTCGTCCATGCACGGCTCATAATAAGCTGAGTGAAAAGCTATGACCATTCCAGTAATAAAGCCGAGCATAATACTATATTTGTTTTGAAGCCATGTATTGAGTGTGGGCTATTTCATGAAAAGTTCTAAAGATCATCCCGACTTTAATTTATACTGGCGGATTACGCCGAAACCCTCTGAACGCAAGCTAAAGAGTATCGCAAAAACATGGGGTGATGAGGTTGCTGCTATATGGAGTGACTATGATGATGATGTCACGGCTGAGGAAAAAAAATTAGGGTTTACGTCCTGGGTAAAAAGATGTGCCGCGCATGAAGAGTCGGCCAAGATCGCTAATGATCCCTGTTTTGGTCTGGGTATGGCCCTTAACCATGACGAGGACTTTTCTAATACAGGTCCGATGGTCCATATCATTAAAAATGTAAAAACGACCCGTCAGATGGCTGATCTCGCGGCCCAATATCAAAAATTACACACGAACGGGTTTGCACTGGGCTTTGAAGAAGATTTCGAGAAAGATGAAGTCACCTGCACCATGACATTTCATCCCATGTCTGGGCCGCATCGCCGAGCTCTCGAGCATCTCGCAGGCTTAATTTACATAATAGTCCTCCGTTTTGTGAAAGATTTTCAGGCGAAACAGGTCACGTTTCAACACCGGCCGCCAAATGACCAAGACGCTTATAAAAAAGTATTTGGGGACACGCCTATAATTTTTAACGCTCCGCGAAATACGATTAGCGCGGATTTAAAATATATAAACCTAGATCGTAATTCATTGGTAATGTCGGCCCTTCATAAATCGGTAGATTTATATTTACACCGAAGGATAAAGAAACACCCTTTTGCAAGAAAATCAATGACGGGAACGGTGACGGAAATTTTACCGTCTCTTATGGGAACTCAAGGCACGGCGATGGGGGTGGTTGCAAATAGTCTAGGGCTTCACCCCAAAAAATTACAAAGATTGCTTAAGGATGAAGATACGACATATCAGGATATTTTAGATAATGTTCGTAAGCGTCAAGTCGCTCGGCTATTAGAAGATACAGATATGTCCATTGCAAAAATTGCCCAATTTATGGATTACTCATCTGGTAATGCGATGAATATGGCGTTTAAGCGCTGGTATAATCAAACACCGCGAGATTATAGAAAATCGAAGACCGCGAAATGGTGACCAAAAATAGCGCATTTTGTGACTAAAGAAGGGGTTAGCCCGATTTTATTTAAACAAATGGCAGCTTGGTCACGACGGCCTCGCGGGGTTTATCAGGGGCTTGAACTTCGACTTTTGTATCCGTGTCCCAATAGGCTTTATCGATCATGGCAATCGCGATATTTGTGTTAAGGTCTGGCGACCAAGCGGCTGAACTGACCCCGCCAATGACGTGTCCGGCTTGCGGGCCGTTAACAGCCTTTACCGGCCAAATGCCCTGACAGGCGGGTATAGGCTCACCTGAAATAGACACGCCGCGTATTTGGCGCTTGGGGCCGTTTATACGTTCTTTTTGTAGGGCTTTCGCCCCGACACACAGCTCAGCGCTTTTACCTTTGCAGAACCGTCCCAACCCGGCTTCAAAGGGCGTATTTTCCGAGGTCATATCATTGCCGTAAGATAGCAGCCCGCCTTCTATGCGCTCGATAAGGTTGGGACAGCCCGCCCGCACGTCCAGATCTGATCCTGCTTCAAACAGGGCATCCCATAAAACAGAGGCACCAGGGCCGCCATTGACATATATTTCAAAACCGCCCTGCACGGACCAGCCAGAGCGCGCAATTGTGTAAGATGCGTCACCGAATGTGTATTTTTGGTGCCGGAAAAAGCCGAGCTGCGTTATCTCATCGCCAAAAACCTTAGACATGAGGGCGTCGGATTTCGGCCCTTGAACAGCCAGTGGGTGAATATCGGGTTCGTATATATCGACGTTTAAACCCCGCCCGACCGCTAGGCCTTTCAACCATAAAAGCAAGTCTGAATCGGCTAAAGAAATCCACCAGTGATCGTCACTATGCTTGACGGCGACCGGATCGTTAAGCATACCGCCCTTTTCGTCCACGACAGGGATGTAATAGCATTGGTCCAGTTTCATTTTGCCAAGATTGCGCGGGGTCAGCATTTGCACCAGCTCTGCGGCTTGAGGCCCTTTGATATCAACCTGGCGTTCGCAGGCGACGTCCCAGACTTGAACATGTTTTTTCAAATGATGATAATCAGCCTCGGAATCCTCAAAAACCGTCGGTACCAACATGCGATTATAAACTGAATAAGCCTTCACGCCGTGTTCTGTGTTTTTATCCGTCCAGGGGGTCGAACGTGTGCGCCGGGATATAGAAAGATGAGGGGGCATAATTGTCTCATATTTGAAAAGACTTATGAAAATAAGCCATGATGCGTTTGACTACTAGGCAAAAATTTGACGAAGGCAAGCGCCCTTCCTCAAAATCATCTCATCATCATTTTATATAATTTGGATTATCAGCTGGGGTAAAGTCAGGGATCAACCCCGATATATTTGACAAAATTAATGGTGCGGAGGTAAAAATGACGGTTGAGTTTAGTAAAACTTATGATTAGAAGGGCTAATATTAAACCGAATGAGCCTGGCTATGAAAATTCCGAGTAATTTTGATTTGCGCTCCCTGCAGGTCTTTGTCGTCACAGCGGATCAGGGCGGGATGACCCAAAGCGCCAAAGTCCTGCGGATGACCCAATCGGCTGTTTCACAAATCATTGCGGGTTTGGAAGACGCGCTGGGCACGAAATTATTTGACCGGTCTGTGCGTCCGATTGTTCTTACGTCAGCCGGACGTATTTTGCTTGAACGGGGCCGTCAAATATTGCGCGATACGCGCGAGACTTTTCGGGAAACGCGAACAATGGAGCGCCGCAGATTGGCGGCGATCACCGTTGCCATGACGGATAGTATGGCCGCCGTTTTAGGTTCAAAGCTCTATGCGACCATGCATGAAATTTCCAGCTATTGGCGGTTTTGGTCGGGGCTGGCCCCTTATCACCGCGAAGAGTTTATATCCCATAATATAGATTTGATGATAACAACAAGCAGTGTCATGGATGATGTAGCCGGCTTGGTACGTTATAAGGTTTTCCAAGAACCGCATGTGCTTATTTTTCCCAAGGATTATAAAGGAGATGTCACCTTGGAAGGGGGCGGCAAGGACATACCTTTCTTGCGAATTTCGATGCGCTCAGCCATGGGTTTGCGCATTGAACGCCAGTTAAACCGTCTGCGTTTGCGCTTTCCAGATGTTGCTGAATTTGACCGGGCACCCGGACATACAATGGCCGTGGCGCAGGGTATGGGATGGGGTATAACGACGCCCTTATGCCTGTTGGAAAAACCCGACCTCATAGCGGACGTGCAGATACACCCTATAACCAAGGGGGCCTTTAATCGACATTTTGATCTTTTGGGGCGTGAGGATAATCTCGGCGATATTCCTTTAAAGCTCGCGCTTGAAGCACGCAGGATATTACGCGAGGACTGTTTACCAGTGCTTTATGAAAGTGTACCTTGGTTGGAAGAAAAATTAAACTGGGATGAAGAAGAGCCTAATTTCCGGTCTGACACTGTGGACACCTTATGAGGCAAAGGAAGGATAAAAGGATATGACTTTATTGGATCAGCTTGAACCTGTTTTAGCGCCAATAGGTGAGGCGAGAGGTCTCCCAAATGCGCATTATATTTCTGATGAAATTTATGCGCGAGAGCGCGACACAGTGTTTTTCAAAAATTGGGCCGCTATAGGTTTTGACCATGATGCCGCCCAAGCGGGGGATGCTGTGCCCGTCGATTTTATGGGCATGCCGCTCTTGCTGGTAAGGACGCGCTCTGGCGAATTGAATGTTTTTCAGAACACGTGTCGCCATAGAGGGATGATATTGGTCGAGGCCCCGACACGCCTAAAGGGGCCGATAAGATGTCCCTATCATAGCTGGTGTTATAGCGAGATGGGTGATCTTGTGCGCACGCCTTTTATTGGCGGGCTGGATATTGATAGCCATGAGGCGGTTAAGCCGGAAACATTGAGTCTTTTTAAGATACGCAGCCATGTTTGGCAGGGTGTTGTTTTTGTCAATATTTCCGGTGATGCGCCGGCATTTGAAATTGCTCACGCCGATTTAATCGCACGCTGGGGCGAGTTTGATCAAAGCTATTATCCGGGGGGTGCGGAGTCACAATTCGAGATGACTTTGGCCTCAAATTGGAAACTCGCCGTGGAAAATTACTGTGAGTCTTACCATTTGCCGTGGATTCATCCAGAGCTTAATAAAATTTCGCCGATTGATGTGCATTACAATATTGATAACCATCCGGATTATTCCGGCCAAGGGACGCGAAATTATCGTCAGCTTGTGGGCAAGAACGGACAGACCTTTCCTGACTTTGAGGGCTTGTCCGGCATTTGGGACAAACAGGGCGAATATGTCGCGTGTTTTCCAAATATTTTACTAGGTGTGCACCGCGATCACGCTTTTGCCATGTTGCTTATCCCTAAAGGTCCGGATGTGACTCATGAGCGCGTCTCTCTATTTTATGCAAAGGCTGATATTAAGACTGCGGCGTGGCAGGACATGTGCGCTGAAAATGCGCGTATATGGCAGGGCGTATTTCAAGAAGATATCGGCGTGGTCGAAGGTATGCAAAAGGGACGTTACGGGGTTAAGTTTGACGGGGGTAAGTTCTCGCCTGTTATGGACGGTCCGACGCATAATTTTCACAAATGGGTGGCGACGCAATATCTCCAAAACAAGCCATGACATTAGCCGCTATGATAAATTAGGACTTCGGGATAATTAAAAACGCCCAATCAAATGTCTATTATTGGTAACACTTATATTATCGGTTCGCGCAGCTTTGATGATTGATTAGTAGCTTTGATGATTGATTATAAGAACATCTCGGTTATAGGCTTGAAGTCAGCAAAGTTTAAAAGGCTATTATGGTCACATTATTGAATACGGTGGAAGATAAGGGCGCGCGGGATATTTGCGCTGCCCACGGTGACAAGCCTGAAAACCTTCTAGAAATCTTACATGATGTTCAGGCGGATGCTGGATTTTTAGCTGACGGTGCGCTCCGCACAATTGCCAATGTTTTGAACATAACGCGTGCGGAAGTTCACGGCGTGGTCAGTTTCTATCATGACTATAAGCGCGAGGCGGGTGCGAAGCTGACGCTTAAAATCTGCCGGGCTGAAGCGTGTCAGGCCGTAGGTGCGGAGGCGTTGATCGCGCAGGCAGAAGAAAAATTTGGTACCCGGCTGGGGGCTAAAGTCAGCGATATTGCCTTGGAAGCGACTTACTGTTTGGGGAATTGTGCTCTGGGGCCGGCGGTGATGATAAATGAAAAATTATATGGCCGTGTTGATATTAAACGCTTGGGCGCACTTACGACGGCGTTAGCCGAGGACTAGAGCATGGCTGTAAAGGTTTACATATCGCGCGACGCGGCTGCCCTCTCGGTCGGGGCTTATGAGGTTGCCGCTGCGCTTGAGGCTAAGGGCGGTGACAAGGTTGAGCTCATCACGACAGGCACGCGCGGCATGTTGTGGCTCGAACCGCTTGTGGAAGTCGAAACCCCAAAAGGGCGCATGGCTTACGGCCCTGTCAGCGTGTCTGATATTGATAGCTTGTTTGAAGCCGGATTTCTTGAAGGCGGCGCGCATGCGCTGGCGCACGGGCTAACAGAAGATATTGACTATCTGGCCCGCCAAGACCGGCTGACGTTTAAACGTGTCGGGGTGATTGATAGGCTCAATCTGAAAGATTATGAAAAGCATGACGGACTTTCGGGCCTTAAGAAAGCGCTTAAAATGACGCCGGAAAAAATCGTCGAGGCGGTAACAGAATCAGGTCTTCGCGGGCGCGGCGGGGCCGGGTTTCCGACAGGCATTAAGTGGAAAACCGCCCATGCCCAACGTGTTTCAAAAGATGTTGAGGGTCAGAAATATATCTGTGCCAATGCTGACGAAGGGGATAGCGGGACTTTCGCGGACCGCATGCTTATGGAGGGCGATCCTTTTTCACTGATCGAAGGGATGATTATCGGAGGGCGGGCTATAGGGGCTGATACGGGATATATTTATATCCGCTCAGAATACCCTCATGCCATACGTGTCATGCGCCGCGCCGTTCATATAATGGAAGAGGCCGGTTGGCTAGGCGCAGATATTAAAGGCTCGGGTACAGATTTTAATCTCCATATTCGCATTGGGGCAGGGGCATATATTTGCGGCGAGGAAAGCTCTATGCTGGAATCTCTTGAAGGCAAACGCGGGCAGGTCAAGGTTAAGCCGCCTATCCCGGCTATTAGCGGTCTGTTTGGCAAGCCCACAATTGTCAATAATGTCCTGACATTGGCCACAGTCCCTTTCATTTTATCAAAAGGCGCGAAAGCCTATGCCGATTACGGGCAGGGTCGATCGCGCGGCACGCAGCCTTTCCAACTAGCTGGCGATATTGCGCAAGGGGGATTGGTAGAGTTGGCGTTTGGAACGACACTGAAAACGCTTTTGGAAGAGTTTGGCGGCGGGACTTATTCAGGTAAAAAAATAAAGGCGGTACAAATTGGAGGCCCGTTAGGCGGCTATCTTAGACCGAAAAAATTTGACGTGACAATGGGCTATGAAAGTCTGGCAGAGGCCGGCGGTATGTTGGGGCACGGCGGCATTGTGGTTTATAATGAAAATACCAGTATGATGAAAATGGCGCGCTATGCCATGGAGTTTTGCGAAATTGAAAGTTGCGGGAAATGCACACCGTGTCGGATTGGTTCGGTGCGGGGCAAGGAAAGTCTGGATAAAATTGCTGCGGGTGAGGATGTCGATAAAAATCTGGCAGTCATCGAGGATTTATGCGAGCTTATGGAAGAGGCCTCACTGTGTGCGATGGGAGGGTTAACGCCTATGCCCGTCCGTACGGCAATGAAAGCCTTTCCGGACGAATTTACAGGACCATAGAGATGGGCCTTGGAACGGAATGGAGTTAGGACTATGGCTTTATTACAGGAAACAGATTTCGGTACACCGAAAGTCAAATCAGATAAATCCGTTACTGTTGAAATTGACGGCCATGCTGTAACCGTACCGGAAGGCACATCTGTTATGCGCGCGGCCGCTGAGGCGGGCATACCCATTCCGAAGCTGTGCGCAACCGATAGTCTGGATGCCTTTGGTTCGTGCCGTCTATGTGTGTGCAAGGTTGACGGTCGGCGCGGGACGCCCGCTTCTTGTACCACAATTGTCGAGCCGGGCATGAAGGTAACAACTCAGGACGAACATCTCGCCAAGATCCGCAAGGGCGTAATGGAGCTTTATATTTCAGACCATCCGCTGGATTGTCTGACATGTTCAGATAATGGCGATTGTGAATTACAGGATATGGCGGGAGCTGTCGGTCTGCGCGAAGTGCGTTACGGCTATGAGGGTGCAAACCATAATGACGCGCCAACTGATGATAGTAATCCCTATTTCAGTTTTGACGAAAGCAAATGTATTGTCTGTTCGCGTTGCGTGCGGGCCTGTGACGAGGTGCAGGGTACGCTGGCCCTTACGGTTGAGGGCCGCGGGTTTAACTCAAAAATTTCAGCCTCTATGGGTGAAAATTTCATGGAGAGCGAATGTGTGTCTTGCGGGGCCTGTGTGCAGGCCTGTCCGACGGCGACCCTGCAGGAAAAGTCTGTTATAGAGCACGGTGTTCCGGACCGAACGGTTCTGACGACCTGCGCCTATTGCGGTGTGGGATGTTCCTTTAAGGCCGAACTTAAAGGCGATCAGGTTATACGTATGGTGCCCTATAAGGATGGTAAGGCTAATCACGGCCATAGCTGCGTCAAGGGCCGGTTTGCCTTTGGCTATGCCACACATAAAGACCGTATCACCAAACCTATGATAAGGGAAAATATAACGGACCCGTGGCGTGAAGTCTCTTGGGAAGAGGCCTATAAATTCTCTGCTGTGCGCCTAAAAGCCGCGCAAAAAAAATACGGGGTAAAAGCCATTGGCGGGATTACCTCAAGCCGCTGTACTAATGAAGAGGTCTGGCTTGTCCAACGGCTTATTCGTCAAGGCTTTGGTAATAATAATGTCGATACCTGTGCGCGCGTTTGTCATTCCCCGACGGGTTACGGCCTCAAACAGACTTTTGGTGAAAGCGCGGGGACGCAGAATTTCGATAGTGTCATGGACGCGGATTGCATAATTGTTATAGGCTCAAACCCAACGGACGCCCATCCGGTATTTGCCAGCCAGATGAAACGGCGTTTGCGTCAAGGCGCTAAGCTTATTGTGGCTGACCCGCGCGCTATCGACCTTGTGCGCTCACCTCATATTAAAGCCGATTATCACCTACAGCTACGGCCTGGAACGAATGTCGCCTTGATAAATGGATTGGCCCATATTGCCGCAAGCGAAGGCTTGCTTGATGAGGAGTTCATTAAAGCCCGCACCGATTTGGCCAGCTATAAAGAGTGGAAAGCCATGATACTCGATCCGGTCAACGGGCCTGAAAGCGTTTCTGAGATAACCGGTGTGCCCAAAGCGGACCTTATTGGCGCGGCCCGTCTTTTTGCGACCCAGAAAAATTCCGCCATTTATTATGGTCTGGGCGTAACGGAACACAGCCAAGGGTCGACCATGGTTATGGGTATGGCTAATCTGGCTATGGCGACGGGTAATATTGGGCGCTCAGGGGTCGGGGTTAATCCGATGCGCGGCCAGAATAATGTGCAGGGCTCTTGCGATATGGGGAGCTTTCCGCATGAATTTTCCGGCTACCGGCCTGTCGGGGATGATGCAGCCCGTGGCCTATTCGAGAAAAAATGGGGCGTCGAGCTGGACGGTAAACCCGGCTACCGCATTCCCAATATGTTTGATGAGGCCTGTGCCGGAAATTATAAGGGCATGTATATTCAGGGTGAGGATGTTGCGCAAAGTGACCCGAATATTCAACATGTCGAAGCCGCACTTAAGGCGCTGGATATTTTGATTGTGCAAGATTTGTTTCTCAATGAGACCGCCCGCTTTGCGCATGTCTTTTTGCCCGGTACGAGCTTTTTGGAAAAAGACGGAACCTTTATTAATGCCGAGCGCCGCATTAATCGCGTCAGACCCGTCATGAAGCCTCAAACCGGAAAGCATGAATGGGAAGTGACCCAAGATTTGGGCCGCGCCATGGGTATTGATATGGGCTTTAATTCGGCCGCAGAAATTATGGATGAAATTGCCGATCTGACCCCGACATTTACGAATGTCTCATTTGCCGTTTTGGATGATGCCGGCAGTTTGCAATGGCCGGTCAATGACGATAATCCCGACGGAGCGGAAGTGATGCATGTCGGAGAATTTGTTCGCGGTAAAGGCCTTTTTGTCCCGACAGAATATCAGCCAACGCCAGAACGAGCCAATCGTAAATTTCCGCTTATTCTCACGACGGGCCGGATATTATCGCAATATAATGTCGGCGCGCAGACACGCCGGACAGAAAATTCGGATTGGCATGAGGAAGACCTATTGGAAATACACCCTAGCGACGCCGAAGCTCAAGGGATATCAGATGGTCAATGGGTTTCGCTTAAATCCCGAAAAGGTGAAATTACCTTGCGGGCTAAAATTACGGAACGCATGGCGCCGGGCGTTGTTTATACAACATTCCATCATCCAGATACCGGAGCCAATGTGGTGACCACAGAAAATGTGGATTGGGCAACGAGCTGCCCTGAATATAAGGTGACGGCTGTTGCGGTCGCTCCGGCAAATCATAAATCCGATTGGCAAATGAATTATCATGACGAATTGGCGGAATATCGCAAAATTGCGGAACCGGCCGAATAGGTGAATTTCCCCGTAAAAATATACGGGGAGCCGCCTGCGCTGTCTCAGTCAATCCCGGCGGGCGACACGACTTGGCATGTGCCTGAGGAAGTGCCCACAGCCTTTGTATATAATCGCAGAAATTATGCGATAATGATGGCAACGCCTGCAGATTTTATTGACTTCGCTCTGGGGTTTTCTTTGACTGAAGAGGTGATTCAATCTGACGAAGAGATAACGGCTTTGGATGTGCATATTACACCGCGCGGTATCGAATTGAAATTCAAGATAAATGATAGGGCGTTGGAGCGCCTTGATATTACCCAAAGACGGCGCAATATGATAGGGTCTGCCAGTTGTGGTATTTGCGGGTTGGAAAATGCCGAGGTCTTGTTTCGAACCTTGCCTCATGTTTCCAAAATTCCGGTCGAGATCAATCCTGAAAGCCTGTCCTCGGCGTTAGCGCGTTTGTCTGAACACCAAACACTTAACCGGCTTACACGTACGGTCCACGCCGCTGGCTGGGTCAATATGGCGGGGACTATTCAATATGTGCGTGAAGATGTGGGCCGCCATAATGCTCTGGATAAATTACTCGGAGTATTGGCCCGCGAGGCTGTTAAAATGGATGAGGGTTTTGTGATAATGTCCTCACGATGTTCTTATGAAATCGTCGAGAAAGCCGCGCGTCGGGGTGTGCAGGCTATATTATCTGTTTCTGCGCCGACGTCTTTTGCCTTGCAAAAAGCTAAAGAGGCGCATATGGCGATTTATACCCGAAACGGGCTTGGTGCAGTGCGTCTGCTTTAAAGGATAATTGCGATGAAGGCTGTTTTGTCTTCCATCGGTGCCTTACTTGTCTCTGCCGCAATATTACTGGCTGGCGGCGGATTACTGTCGACACTGATTGCCTTGCGTGCCGAAATTGAAGGCTTTCCGCTTTTTGCCATTGGATTTCTGACTTCAGCCTATTTTGCCGGATTTATCGCGGGATGTTTGGCTACGCCCTTTTTGGTCAAACGTGTGGGCCATGTCCGGGTTTTTGCCGCGCTCTCCTCCTTGATAGCGGCCGCCACACTTATACATGTTCTCGTGATTGATATCTGGGTCTGGATAGGATTGCGGGCTTTGACCGGGTTTGCATTTGCCGGCTTATATATCCTGATCGAGAGCTGGATAAATGAGCAGGCTCCAAATGAAAATCGTGCTCAAGTCCTATCTATATACCGCATGGTTGATCTGGGGGCCGTTACAGCTGGTCAGTTCATGCTCAACCTGTCTGATCCTGGCGAGTTTGTTTTGTTTTCACTGGTGGCTATATTTATCAGCCTCGCGATTTTTCCAATATCTCTCTCAACGTCAAAAGCGCCTATCTCGGTGACGCAGACATCGCTTAATGTCAGAAAGCTCATCAAAACCTCTCCGCTAGCAGTAGCAGGATGTACGGTTGTCGGTCTTGCTAACGGATCCTTTTGGGGTGTTGCCCCCGTTCTTGTGCAGCAATTAGGCCATCCTGTTGTGGCCGTTTCGACCTTTATGTCAGTCGCCATTTTGTTCGGGGCGCTATTGCAATGGCCTGTGGGGTGGTTGTCTGATCGTTGGGGTCGGCGGATTGTGATTATTCTTATCTCTCTGGCGAGTGCCTTTTCGGGGGTTTTTCTTTGGCTTTACGGCCCTGTATCCCTGAATATATTGCTGATAGGCGGGGCCCTTTACGGCTCATTTGCCATGCAGCTCTTTGGGCTCGCCGCAGCTCATGCCAATGATTTTGCTAAGCCAAATGAATTTGTATCGATTAGTGGTGGGTTGTTGCTTATATATGGAATTGGGTCTGTTATCGGGCCCTCTATTGCGCCGCTTATCATGGTGAGTGTCGGACCAAGTGCCTTATTTGCCTTTACAGCCTGTGCGCATTTGGCTTTGGCGTTTTACGGGTTTTACAGGTTATTTAAGCGGGCGCGCCCCAAAGAGCGGGCAGAGTATGTTGTTATACCGCGCCCGCGGTCTATGTTTGGTATTGTGCGGTCTGATCCCCGAATCTTATTAAGGCGCCGTAACAAGCGCGATAAAAGCGGACCGTCACGTCCGCTCTGATTGTGGGGTGTGGCCGTAATGGCGTTTATAGCATTGTGAAAAATGGGAAGCCGAATTAAACCCCGCCGCGAGACCGACTTCGAGGATGGACATGGAGGTCCGGCGTAAATATTGCCGCGCCCGGGCCAGTCTGAGGCCGAGATAATATTTTCCCGGAGACATTTTCAAATGCGATTTAAACAAGCGCTCTACCTGTCTCAAAGACAAACCGACATTTTTTGCCAACGTTTCCAGTGCTATCGGATGATCTATATGGGCTTCCATATAAGCGATCATGGCCAGTAATTTCGGATGATGGATTCCTGTGCGTGAGGCGAGGGCCATGCGCTGCGTATCGCGAGGCTCTCTGACATAATTATGCAGCATTTGTTCGGCGACATTTAACGCAAGTGTTTCCCCGAAGTCCAGCTTAATGGCATAGATCATCATATCCAGAGGGGTGGTTCCACCTGCACAGGTGAAGCGGTCACGATCAATTTCAAACACATTAGCGGTAATATCAAGATTAGGATAAATCTCCTTAAAGGTTTCCGTGTCTTCCCAATGAATTGTGCATTTATAACCTGTCAGTAAACCTGCATAAGCCAGCGTGAAGGAACCCGTACATAACGCGCCCAGTGATTTTCCACGTAAGGAGAGCGCGCGAAGTTCATTGCGCAGAGGTTGGGAGAGATGTTTTTGCGGGCGCAAACCTGCACAGACAAATACAACATCGCATTCTTGTCCGTCTCTTAAGGGCATATCCGGTGTGATGGACACATCATTACTGGCTGTGACCGCCAGTCCGTCAAGGCTCAGAGTGACCCATTCATAGAGCGGTTTGCCACTGAGGCGATTGGCCGAGCGCAGGGGTTCAATGGCTGCGGTAAAGGCAATCATGGAAAATTCCGGTATAAGGAGGAAGCCTATTTTTTGGGATTGATTATCAGGTGTATATTGCCCGAACATAATTGTGTAGGATGATTACGGGTTTTGCGCATTAGGTTTTGCCGCCCGGCGTTTATTAACCCTGCGGCGCTTGCGGCGTTCGGCTAATTTTATCCGTAAGGGCGGCATGCGGGTTTCAAGCTCGGCACGAAGCGCTGTTTTTTCTCCGACCGACTTGAATGTCCAATAGGCGATTTCGTCTTGCGTACGACCGCAACCAAAGCAATATCCGCTTTCCTTATCCATGGAGCAAACGAGCTGGCAGGGACTATCATCAACCTCAAGGTATTCCAGATTTTTATCGGCTTTAATATCGCTGTCTTGGGTCATACCTATCCTATTAAATCTGTCCTAACAATCTGGGCTCGAACGGGTAATCCGTAATCACTTCATGGCCATCATGCGTAATCAGCACCTCGTTTTCAAGTTTAATACCTTCCTTACCGCCAACTTCGCCGACAAAAGTCTCAACGGATAACACCATGCCCGGGGCGAGCGTATAATCCGCAGCGCCTTCTATAAATTGGTCGGGGTAGTAAATGCTAGGGAATTCATCACAAAGCCCAACCCCGTGCATTTTTACGCAATATTGATGGGCTTTATATTGAGGGGCATGATTATCGCCCATAAATGTCAGATCTTTAAACGATACACCCGGTCCCAAGAGTTGAGTGTTTGTCATGACGTGATCATAGGCTGCGCAGTAGAGCTCTATCTGCTTGGCGGTCGCTGGCCCGTCGCCCACAAGCCATGAGCGAGACATGTCGCAAATATAGCCGTAAAGACCGATCATATCGGTATCGAATGCCAGAATGTCCCCGTCTTCGAGAATGCGCGGACCCGCTTCCGCCATCCAAGGATTGGTTCGCGGTCCTGAGGCCAGAAGCCGTGTTTCTATCCATTCACCGCCGCGGGCAATATTTCCGGCATGCAAAACGGACCAAAGCTCGACCTCCGAGAGGCCGGGCTTTAAGGCCGCTTGCATTTCTGCGACAGAGGCTTGGCAGGCAAAGGCAGCGCATTTCATGGCTTTAATTTCGTCTGGGCCTTTTATTAAACGGGCATGCTCCATGACGACCTGACCCGTTGTTACGGTGACATTGCGATCTGATAAGGCTGTGATGACCTCGAGGTCCATGCAATCAACGGCCAGAGTGCCTTTGCCGCTCTGGCCGTAAAGTGCGGCGATTTGGTCGGCGAAATCATGCGCATAGTGTGTCTCTTTATCGCCGTGGGCAAAATAGTAAGCGCCCGCCCCCTCACGGTGTTCAGTAATAAGGGGGAGGTGGTCGCTTAAATGTTCGCATCGATCAAAATCCCATAAAATAGTATATCCGTCAGTGCGGATAAAGACGGCTCTGGAAAAATTGCGGGACGTCCAGATCGACATATTGCGTGCGTCCAATGCGTAACGAATATTGACGGGATCAAATAATAATATGCCACAAAGACCGCGCGCCTTAAGTTCACCCAGTACACGGTCCAAGCGGTAGCGGCGCATTGCAGCCTGGTCAGGGAGGGCGACACCGGCAGCCATTAACTCGGCTTTAGCCTTTTCCGTGGGCTCTGTGGCAGGGGCGTCCCGTTTCTGGGTGGCGACATCCCCCGGTTTGGGGCCGATTTTACGGGTTTTGGGCGAAAAAGAAGAGGTCATGTTCAGGCCAGTTCAAAGGGCGAAATTAAGGATGTAAATACAGTTTCATGCTTCCATGATAGCATATTTCCGCGCGGAATTTTAGTCAGATTCGGGTCTACTAAATCAATATTGCGTATTATAATCTGAAAGATAAGAGAGCCTTTTTTAACGCGATTTTAAGTCTAAATGCGCAATGTCGCAAATAATAAATTAAATGTCGAATTTGTGGAAGAAAAATTTCTCTTTTTGGGTACATTGCGAGTAATATAAAATATAAGGATTCCTGCTATGTCATCATCTTCACTACCAGCGCCGGGGGCACCTGATATTGAAATCGCGCGCGCTGCGACAATGGAACCTTTATTGCCTCTGGCGGAAGCTAAGCTTGGTATTCCCGCTGACGCGCTTGTCCCATACGGCCATTTTAAAGCCAAATTATCACTTGATTATATTGAGAGCTTGAAAGCTAAGCCCAATGGCCAGCTCGTGCTTGTAACGGCTGTTACGCCGACACCGGCGGGTGAAGGCAAGACAACAACCTCGGTGGGTTTAAATGATGGTTTAAACCGCATTGGCGTCAAGTCTATGGTCTGCTTACGCGAACCTTCACTTGGTCCCTGTTTTGGTATGAAGGGCGGTGCGGCTGGCGGCGGACGCGCGCAAGTTCTGCCGATGGAAGACATTAATTTGCATTTTAACGGCGATTTTCACGCGATTACGTCAGCGCATTCTCTGATTTCTGCCATGCTGGACAATCATATGCAGTGGGGGAATGAACTTGATATTGACCCCCGCCGGATTACGTGGCGCCGGGTTGTCGATATGAATGACCGCGCCCTTCGCCACATTGTCATGGGTATGGGCGGACCAACGCAGGGCATTGTCCGCGAAGGCGGTTTTGATATTACTGTGGCCTCCGAGATCATGGCTATTTTCTGTTTAGCGACAGATTTGAAAGATTTGCAAAAACGTATTGGCGATATAATTGTCGCGAAAACCCATAAGAAAAAACCTGTGACCGTGCGCGATATCGGAGCGGACGGTGCTGTAACCGTTTTGCTCAAAGATGCGTTCCAGCCCAATCTGGTGCAGTCTATTGAGCATAATATGGCGTTTATCCATGGCGGCCCTTTTGCTAATATTGCGCACGGATGTAACTCTGTTGTCGCCACGCAAACGGCTCTAAAGCTGACGGATGTGGTTGTGACAGAAGCTGGTTTCGGGGCCGATCTTGGCGCTGAGAAATTTCTCGATATTAAGTGCCGTCAATCTGGCTTGCGCCCTGACGCCGTGGTTCTGGTGTGCACAGTACGCGCTATGAAAATGCAGGGCGGTGTGCCTAAATCCGAACTTGGCCCAGCCAATGTCGAGGCTGTGCGCGCAGGCTCTGTTAACGTTGAGCGGCATATTCAAAACCTTAAGAAGTTTGGTGTTACGCCCGTTGTCTCGATCAATCATTTTATTCACGACACGGATGCGGAAATTGCCGTCATTAAGGAGATTTGCGATAAAGAAAACGTGCCTATGGTTGTTGCGCGGCACTGGGCCGAAGGCGGTGCAGGAGCCGAGGATTTGGCCCGAGCGGTTAAAGCGGAGCTGGATAAGCCCACGCCCAAAATCAATTTAATGTATGAGGATAGTGATAAGCTGGCTGTTAAGGTCGAGAAGATTGCCAAGGAAATTTACCGGGCAGATGGTGTTGCGATTAATGCCGCCGCCAAAAGCGCCTTCCGTCAGATAGAGAAAATGGGCTTTGGACATTTACCTGTCTGTATAGCCAAAACGCAGTCCAGTTTTTCAACCGATGCCAAGCAACTCGGGGCAACCTCCGGGCATACGGTCGAAGTCCGGGAGGTCACACTTAATGCCGGTGCGGGTTTTGTCGTTGCAATATGCGGAACCATTATGCGTATGCCGGGTCTGCCGCGCCATCCAGCGGCTCTGGATATTGGTTTGGATGAAGATGGACAAATCGTTGGACTTGCCTAGGAAAAGCATATAGAGGCCACGCATATAAGAAAATCTTTATATGTTTATGGAGTAAAGAGATGAGTGATCAAGAAGAAGAGATAATCTTAAAAGACCTTGATGATAATGAGCTTGTTCAGCAAATGCAGGACGATCTTTACGATGGTATGATACCGGAGGTCACAGAGGGTACCCAAATTCTGCTCGACCGGGGTTGGGATGCTAATATGGTGCTCAATGATGCCTTGGTCGAAGGTATGCGCATTGTGGGTATTGATTTTCGCGATGGTATCCTGTTCGTCCCAGAAGTTTTGCAAAGCGCGAATGCCATGAAAGGCGGGATGAATTTGCTCCGCCCGATTCTGGCTAAAAGTGATAATAATTCCAGTGTGGGTAAATATGTGATCGGAACCGTAAAAGGCGATATTCACGACATTGGTAAAAACCTTGTGGGCATGATGCTCGAAGGGGCAGGTTTTGAGGTTATTGATCTGGGCATTAATACCTCGGTAGAAGAGTTTCTTGGTGCCATTGATGAGCATGAACCCAATATTCTGGGCATGTCCGCCTTACTTACGACGACCATGCCCTATATGGGCGTCGTGATTGAAGAGCTGGACAAGCGCGGCATTTTAAAAGATCTGCCTGTTATGGTAGGCGGAGCGCCGCTTAATCAGGAATTTGCCGATGCGATTAACGCCCATACTTATGGCCGTGATGCGGCTATGAGTTCTGAGCTGGCAAAAGCCATTATGGGTAAAAACCGCTAAAATGGCGGCCGCCTCCGTACATAAGATATTTGTGCTGGCGTGCGGCGCTTTGGCCAAAGAGATTGTGGCCTTGTTAAAGCAATGTGATGTCGCGGTGGATTTACAGTGTCTACCGGCAGAATATCACAATCATCCCGAGAAAATCGTCCCGGGCTTAAAGCAGGTTCTGGACGCTAAGGCGGCCGATTATGACCGGATTTTGATCGGATATGGTGATTGCGGTACAGGCGGAGGATTAGATCGTCTGCTTGAGGCCTACCCCAATACAATACGGTTGCCGGGTAATCATTGTTACGCCTTTTATGCAGGCCTTAGCCGGTTTGAAGGCTTTATGGAGGAAGAGCTAGGCACATTTTTTCTCACCGATTATTTGGCGCGGCATTTTCAGACTTTAATCGTTAAGGGCATGGGTATTGATCGTTATCCCGGCTTAAAGGAAACATATTTCGTCCATTATAAAAAACTGATTTATTTGTCACAAAACCCAACGGACAGTCTTCTAAATAAAGCCCGTGAGGCGGCGTTGTTTTTAGGACTGGAGTTTGAGCATAAACCCGTGGGTTACGGCGCCTTAGAGACGGCTATGTCTTGGCTGGCGCTTGAAGACGGGGCTTTAAAGAAAGCGCAATTGGAGGGCTCCCATGTCTAGTCATATTCCAGCCTCTATTGAAGTGTCTCCTAAACAAGCTGTGGAAAGTCAGGCCATTATTGATCTGTTTCCAAAAGGCGGGCGTGTTTATATCACGGATGTCGGTGCGGACACGACTGACTATCTTGTCAACGGGGCAAAGCGTTTGCGCGGTCTGGGCTATGAGCCTGTCCCGCATTTTGCGGCCCGGCGTATGGTGAGTGCTGATATTCTGGAAGATCGTGTAAAGCGCCTGTCCATCGAGGCAGATGTGAAGGATGTATTGGTCATTGGCGGCGGTCTGGATAAACCAGCGGGGGCGTTTGACTCTACAATGGCGCTATTAGCGACGGGTGTTTTCCAGCGACACGGCATTACCCATATGGGTATTGCGGGTCATCCGGAAGGCTCACCTGATTTTGACAATGATATTGCGATGGAGGCTTTGCACCAAAAGCAGGCCTTTGCTGAAACCACAGGTCTGAAACTGCGTATCGTTACTCAATTCGGTTTTGATGCACCCCAGTTTATTGACTGGGCGCATGATCTGCGCGCTGCAGGTATTACTATGCCTGTGCATTTGGGTGTGGCTGGCCCGGCCAAGGTTACAACATTGATAAAATTTGCTGCCATGTGCGGCGTTGGTAATTCGCTTAGTTTTTTGAAAAAGCGCGGCGGGGCGATGGCCACTATGGTAAAAGGGTTTGACCCAAATGATATTGTTGATCCCATTGAGGCCCATTGGCGTCAGATCGAGGCTTCGCTAATAACACAAATTCACGTTTTTCCTTTCGGAGGGGTCAAGAAATCTACGGCTTGGCTAACCGAACGGGGTAGCTGGTCTGATGATAAAAGTCCGGATGGCAAAAATGGCGATAACAATAATGTGGCTGCATAAGCCGAGAAATTTTTAAGTCAGGAATTATTATGGCGCGTACAATTTTAGCCTCGGAAACGAAAGAAGTCGTTATCGGGTTTGATCAACCTTTTACGATGATTGGTGAGAGAATTAACCCCACCGGGCGGAAATTATTTTCAAAAGAGCTGAAGGAATTTAATTATTGGCGCGTAAAGAAGGAAGCCTTGGCACAGGTCGAAGCCGGTGCGCAGGTTCTTGACGTCAATGTCGGCGTACCGCTTGCCGACGAAGCGCTGATAATGTCCGAAGTCATTCCACTGATCCAGAGTTTAACGGATGTGCCTCTATGTATTGATAGCTCGATTATGGATGCATTGGAGGCTGGATTGAAAGTCTATAAAGGGCGTCCCTTGCTTAATTCAACAACGGCTGAAGAAGAAGTCATGGAGCGTATTTTGCCGCTTGTGGCGAAATATGATTGTGCCGTGGTTGCGATCTCCAATGATGACACCGGTATTTCCGAAGACCCTGATGTCCGATTTGAAGTCGCTAAACGCATTGTCAACCGGGCATCTGATTACGGCATTAAGCCAGAAGATGTGGTGGTAGACCCGCTGGTTATGCCTATCGGTGCGGTTAACAGTGCAGGTACGGATGTGTTTAAGCTTGTCGGGCGATTGCGCAAGGAGCTGGGTGTAAATACAACATGCGGGGCCTCCAATGTTGCCTTTGGCCTGCCAGAGCGTAATACCATCAATAATGCCTTTCTGCCTATGTTGGCCTGTGCCGGTATGACATCGGCCATTGTGAACCCATTGCATGACGGGCTTGTATCTTCAGTGCGTGCCAGTGACGTTCTAAACGGGGTCGACCCGGGATGTGCTAATTGGATCAGACATTATCGTCCTGCCCCCGCTGAAGGCGCAGCTGGAGCTGGAGGACGGCGCGGACGTGCTGGCCGTCGCCGCCGTGGCTAAATCCGGCAAAACCTATACCGGGAAATGCCTTTGCGGCGCGGTATCTTTTCGCGCGGCGGGTTTATCCGATATCTGGTATTGTCACTGTAAGCAATGTCAAAAACTCACAGGGCATTTTATTGCGGCTGCTGGGGTAAAGCGTGCCAATCTCGATATTGCCGGAGAGGTAAACTGGCTGCCCATTTCCGAAGAGACGCGGTCCGGCCATTGCAAAACTTGCGGGTGTTATATGTTCTGGGACTCGGAGGCGCGCAGTAATGTCAGCGTCCTTATGGGCTGTCTGGACGACACGGACGGACTAGATTTAAAGGGACATATTTTTGTGCAGGATAAGGCCGATTATTTCGAGATATCTGACGGACTTCCGCAATATAAAGCCTATCCTCCGGGCGGCACGCGTAAAGCGGATGAGGCGTAATGCCAAGCCATAAGATCATATTTACGCCCAGCGGACTGCAAACCGAAGGACAAGCCGGAGAGAGCCTTTATGATGTGGCCTTGAAAGCCGGCGTGGATATGCAATCCATTTGCGGGGGGCGCGGCTTGTGCAAACGCTGTCAGGTGGAAATCGAACCCGGTGAATATGCCAAGTTTAAACTGAGTGTTGGGGCTGGCGATATTCCCAAGCTTTCGCCGACAGAAAAAAAAGCCCGTCATGACGGGGAGCTTGCTGATCACCGCCGTCTTGCATGTCGCGCAAAAATTTGCGGCGATCTCGTTGTCGAGGTGCCATCAGATTCGCGGGCGACAGAAAGCGCGATCAAAAAGAAAAGTACGCATTTCGATGTCGAACTCAATCCGGCCATTCGCTTGCATATGGTCAAGCTGTCAGTTCCGACATTGGAAGACAATCCGAGTGATGGTGAGGCCTTATTAAAAGCTTTGGCCGATTTGGGTGTGAGCGCCCATGTGCCGCGCGACCAAACCCTGCGGATTTACGCCAAGCTTCAACCGCTTCTAGATGCCCATGAGCGTACGCTGATTTGCGTTGTGCGCGACGATGCGGACCTAATTGATATTTGGCCGCCTTCAGATAAGGCGGCATTCGGCGCAGCTATTGATGTCGGTTCAACCTCTGTTGCGCTTTACGTCTATGATTTATCCACGGGTCATTTGGGCTATGAGAAAGCGGCAATGAACCCGCAAATTCGCTACGGTGAAGATCTCATGAGCCGCGTGTCTTATGTGATGATGAATAAAGGCGGCGAAGCCAAACTTACGGCTGATATTCGTGCCCAGATCAAAACCATGTTGGCCGAGGCCATTTCAGACCTTGGCATTGAAGCCGATCAATTGCTGGAAGTGATATGTGTCGGAAATCCTATCATGCATCATTTATTGCTCGGCATTGATCCCACGCCTTTGGGTCAGGCGCCGTTTTCTTTATCGGTTAAAAACTGGGTAGAGGTTCCGGCAGCTGATATGGCGCTGGGGCTTGAAAGCGCGGCGCGGCTTTCCCTGTTCCCTCTGATCGGCGGACATGTTGGAGCCGATACCTCGGCGGCTTACCTTACCCAGATCGAGCGTATGTCTAAAGGGTCTGTCTTGCTTGTCGATATAGGCACAAATGCGGAAATTGTTCTCTCTCATAATGGCAAAATAGCTGCCGCCTCATCACCAACTGGTCCCGCCTTAGAGGGGGCGGAAATCAGCTCGGGTGTGCGGGCCTCATTGGGCGCTATTGAGCGCGTTCGCATCGACCCGGTGACGAAAAACGGTACCGTGAAAATAATCGGGCATGATGACTGGCTATCAGATCAGGTGGATTTGGGCGTTCATAAAATTACGGGTATTTGCGGCTCGGGCATATTTGAAGTGATGGTAGAGCTGGCGGGGGCCGGGCTTATTGACAAGAGCGGTTTATTTATACCGTCTGCTGCCCCGGAGCGCTTTCATCAAGACGGGAATGTCTGGGTTTACACATTACTACGCCAAGAGGGCAACCCGATTATTATTAAACAGACGGATATTCGCGCCGTTCAACTTGCCAAGGCTGCGTTGTATGCTGGTGCGCAATTACTGGCTGAGAGTTTGGGATGCGAACGCTTTGACGAAGTCCTGCTGGCGGGGGCCTTTGGTACACATCTGGACAGCACCTATGTGGCCGATATCGGCATTATTCCCCATGCACCGGCTAATATTATCAGCTCGGTTGGGAATGCAGCGGGCATGGGCGCTGCTATGGCGATATTGGACGCAGACCAAAAGGACAAAATTTCGACCGCGGTTGATAAAATCATAAAAATGGAAACAGCCCTTGAACCGAAATTTCAGGATTATTTTGTTGGGGCGATGAGCTTTCCAACAGCCCATGCTGTTTCAGAAAACAATAATAAAAGGCGCAAAAGACGCAGAACGAAAAACGCTTAAACGGAGGAAGATATGGCGAGAAGAGGACGTTCAGGTGGCCGCGCAGGCCGCGCGGCAGCACGAGCAGAAAGTGCTGCGCCGCGTGAACCATATATTAAACGCAATATTCCTACCTATTCGATTTTAGGTGATACAGATCTTGCCCAGCTCGAGCATAATGCGGATAAGATCCTTGAAGAGGTCGGTCTTAATATTCAAGAAGATCAGGAAGCCATTGATTATTTCGTCAAGGCTGGTGCTAAGGCGGACGGGGAACGGGTCAGGTTTCCGCGCGGTATGTGCCGGGAAATTGTGCAAGCCACAGCGCCAAAAGAATTCACACAATTTGCCCGCAACCCTGAAAATAATGTCCAGATAGGCGGCGATAATACAGTTTTGGTTCCTGCTTACGGCCCGCCTTTTATCTATTCAAAAGAGGAAGGTCGGCGCTATGCCAATATTGAAGATTTCCGCAATTTTGTGAAGCTGGCCTATATGTCTCCCAATTTGCACCATAGCGGCGGCACGGTTTGCGAACCCGTTGATCTGCCTGTTAATAAGCGTCATTTTGATATGAATTACAGCCATATCAAATATTCCGATAAGGCTTTCATGGGATCGGTTACGGCACCAGAACGCGCCCTTGATACGATTGATATGGCCAAGATTGTATTTGGTGATGATTTCGTTGAAGAGAATTGTGTTTTGGTCAATTTGATTAATGCCAATTCCCCTTTGACATGGGATGCAACCATGTTGGGCGCGCTAAAACATTATGCCCGTCATGGCCAGTGCGCTATGCCGAGCCCTTTTGTCGTATCCGGCGCGATGTCACCTGTGACGGCCGCAGGGGTTGCGGCCCAAAGTCTGGCGGAAGGTTTGGCTGGCATGGCCTTAACCCAGCTTGTCCGGCCGGGCGCCCCCGTTATTTACGGAAACTTCGTGACCTCAATGTCAATGCAGACGGGTGCTCCGACATTTGGAACGCCCGAGGCGTCCATGATTATTAATATGAGTGCAGCCTTAGCGCGGCGTTTGGGTGTACCTTTCAGATCCTCAGGTGGATTTAACGCGTCCAAAGTACCGGATGCCCAAGCCGGATATGAATCTGCCAATTCTCTCCAAACAGGCCTGCTGGCCGGTGTGAATTTTATGCTTCATACGGCCGGTTGGCTAGAGGGCGGGCTGGCTATGGGTTATGAGAAATTCATAATGGATGCAGATCAGGCTGGCATGATGGCCGTCTTCGCCAAGGGCGTCGATATGAGTGCAAATGGCCAAGCTCTTGATGCCATTGCCGAAGTGGGGCCCGGCCAGCACTTTCTCGGTTGTGCGCATACGCAGAAAAACTTTAAATCAGCTTTTTATAGTTCTAATGTTTCAGATAATAGCAGTTTCGAACAATGGGTTGAGGATGGTTCCCTCACAGCAGAAGATCGGGCGGCGCAAGTCTATAAAACAATGTTGGCCGAGTATAAGCTCCCGGAGCTCGACCCCGATATTGATGCGCGTCTCATAAAATATATGGAAGAGAGAAAAGCCAGTTTCCCCGATAGCAATATTAGCTAATCAGGTGGAGTCCGCAGACAGTTCTGTCGTCGCCAATGATAATGGTGTCATAAATGATCCGGTTGATCTTTTAAGATGTTGTGAAAAAACATTGGATTCCTACTGGAAAGATTTTAAGAAAGAACATGACCAATTCTTCCTATTTTAAACCGGCCACCATTGCTTTGCATACGGGCTATAATCCGGAAAGCGAACATGGTTCGCGCGCGGTTCCCATTTATCAAACCACCTCTTATGCTTTTAGCTCTGTGTCTCAGGCTTCGTCCCTGTTCAATGTCGAACAGGGCGGACATATTTACTCGCGTATTTCCAATCCGACGGTCGCGGTGCTTGAGCAGCGTCTGGCCGCGCTTGAGGGCGGGGCCGGGGCTATATGTACGGCCTCGGGTATGTCAGCCTTGTTTTCAACCTTCATCACTTTGTGTTCCAATGGAGATCATATTGTTGCCTCCGCCCAGCTTTACGGGTCCACGGCTACAACGCTGCGCTATACGTTGAAACGCTTTGGCATTCGCTGTGATTTTATCGAAATTAATGACGCAAAAGCTCTACGAAAGGCTATAGGGCCGCGCACGAAACTCGTCTTTTGTGAAAGTATTTCCAATCCGGGGATGGAAGTCTCAAATATCCCCCAAATCTCCAAAATAGCCAATCAGGCGGGTGTGCCTGTTGTGGTAGACGCCACATTTGCTACGCCTGCCCTTAACCGTCCGCTAGAGCACGGGGCCAATATTGTGGTGCATTCCATTACGAAATGGATTGGCGGTCACGGCGCGGCCATTGGCGGCTGTATCATTGACGGGGGTAATTTTAACTGGGGTGTTTTGGGGGAGGACGGTACACCGCGCTTTCCTGAACTCACCGAGCCCTATGCACCGTTTCACGGTATGAAGTTCTGGGAAGAATTTGGGCCAACGGCCTTTGTTATGAAAATCCGGTCTGAGGCTATGCGCGATCTGGGCGCAGCCCTCTCGCCCCATAATGCCTTCCTGATATTGCAAGGTGTGGAAACCTTGGAATTGCGTATGCAAAAACATGTGCAAAATACACGCGAACTGCGTGACTGGTTACAAGACCAAGACGGCGTGACATGGGTGAACCACCCTGAAATTGATGCCCCTAATCATGTCGAGGCACTCTTTCCCCGCGGGGCTGGCGCGACATTGTGCTTTGGCGTAACGGGAGGCCGCGCGGGCGGGGCAGCTTTTATCCAGTCTGTTTCATTGGCTTCGCATTTGGCAAATGTCGGCGATAGCCGAACCCTTGTTTTACATCCTGGCAGTACGACCCATTCCCGTCTCTCGGAAGAGGCAATGAAAGCGGCGGGTATTCGGGAGGACCTTATTCGCGTGTCTGTCGGTCTTGAGGATATCAAGGATATTAAAGCAGACTTCGCAACGGGTATAAAGGCGGCCCTGCGCAGCGCCCATAAGGGGGCATAATGCAAATCACCCTTAACCAAGCCCCCGTCTATATTGCAACGGGCGGCAAAGAATTTGATAAAAACCTACCGACAGTTCTGTTTATACATGGTAGCGGCGGAGATCACCGGACATGGGCCTTGCAAACGCGGTGGTTTGCCTATCACGGCTATAGCGTGTTGGCTCCGGATCTTCCCGGTCATAGCCTCTCGGGTGGGCAGGCTTTTAAAACCATAGAAGAAAGCGGGCCTTGGCTGGCAGAGTTTCTTGAAAAATGCGGTGTGCGGTCAGCGCATATTATTGGGCATTCGCAAGGATTTCTAAGCGGTCTGGAACTCTACAAAGCCGCGCCGGATAAATGCGCTTCTATGTGTGCGGTAGCAACGGCTGCTGCTATTCCGGTTAATCAGGCCTTGATCGACACAGCCAAGGAAAGCGCAGATAAAGCAGCACGCATGATGTGTAATTGGGGCTTTGGTCCGCGCGCACACAAGGGCGAAAGTTCTGTGCCGGGCATGCAGCCTATTGGTATATCAAAGGCGATAATGGCGTCTAATCCTTTGGCGGTCGATTTGCAGGCTTGTGCTGATTACAAGGGGGGTGATGTGGTTGCGGCTACCTTGGACATACCCCGGCATTGCATTCTGGCAACGGCAGATAAAATGACACCCTTGAAGTTCGGCAAAAAATTGGCGCAAACCTTGTCTGTCACACCTGATATTATTGAAGATTACGGTCACATGTTACCATTGGAAGCCCCGAAGAAAACCTTACAGGCCTTGCGCAATTTTATAGCCGGTTTGCAATAGCAGATTGATATAACAGATAGGATGATATGACATTTAAGAAAATAGCGGTAATCGGTGCTGGGACGATGGGAGCCGGTATTGCCGGGCAGGCTGCCAATGCTGGCTGTGAGGTTCTCTTGCTCGATCTTCCCAGTGATCAGAGTAGCAATGTCAATAGCTTGGCGCAAAAGGGTTTGGACCGGATTTCCAATCCGGCCGATCCGGGCATTTTAAGCCCGGATATTGCCGCGCATATTACTGTCGGTAATATTCGCGATGATTTTGATAAATTGGAAGACTGCGATTGGGTCGCCGAGGCCATTTTAGAGCGCTTAGACCTTAAGAAAGATCTCTATAAAAAACTGGATAAGGTTTGCAAGCCGGACGCCATCATATCGTCTAACACATCCACTATTCCGATAAAGCTGCTTGTCGAAGACATGCCTCTGGCCTTTCGCAAGCGCTTTGCGATAACGCATTTTTTCAACCCTGTGCGGTTTATGCCCTTGTTGGAACTGGTAGCGGGCGAAGATAGCGGCGGTGCTGTTATGGCGCGCTTGCATGAATTTTGTGACCAAGACCTTGGTAAAGGCGTGGTGCTATGCCGGGACACGCCAGGCTTTTTAGGTAACCGTGTGGGGTGCTATGCTATTCAGGCGGCCTTGCACACGGCTTATGATATGGGGCTTACCCCGCAAGAGGCAGACGCGGTTTTCGGCCGGCCAATGGGAATTCCCAAAACGGGCGTCTTTGGGCTTTATGACCTGATCGGCATAGATTTGATGTCAGATGTCGCCACAAGCCTTGTATCCATTCTCCCGCAGGGTGATGCGTTTCATGATGTGGGAGCTAAGCTGGGTTTGATGGAAGAGATGATCGCAAATGGGCAGCGCGGACGGAAAACGGGCGCCGGATTTTACCGCATAAATGAGGGTACAAAAGAGGTCATAGACCTTAAAACCGGACAATACGTTCCCGTTCAAGGACTTCATATTCCAATCGCTCTAAAGGCCGAAAAGGACGGGATCACGCACATCTTAGAGGACACCTCCAAATATGGTGATTATGCTTGGGCGGTTATGTCCAAGGTTTTATCTTATGCCGCCTCGCTTGTCCCCGAAGTCGGAGAGACGGCAACGGCGATAGATGACGCCATGAAAATGGGATATAACTGGATTAAAGGCCCTTTTGAATTAATTGACGAGATTGGGGCGGATTATCTAATAAACCGTCTGGAAAATGACAAAAGCTATGTGCCTGAATTTTTACGCCAAGCAGCCGGGTCTTCATTTTATTCTGTAGATACTGGATTAAGGGCTCGCCGTTTTAACGGCGACTGGGTCGATATTGAACGACCCGCTGGGACATTGCGCTTTAACGATAAACGTAAAACGCTCACGCCCGTTTTTAAAAATGATGAAGCCAGTTGCTATGATATTGACGGCGTTGCGCTTGTCGAATTCCATTCTAAGGCTAATGCTTTGGGCGCGGGCTCAATGCAAATCCTTGAACAAGCACTGGATAAGGCCGGACGTGGTGAAATGACCGGCGTGATTGTACATAATGATGCCCAGCATTTCTCCTGTGGTGTGAACCTTAATCGGGTGCGCGCTTTTTTTGAGGCCGAAGATTGGAACGGGTTGGATGCTTTCCTCGACCACTTTCAGCAAACGGTTCATAAAATGGCAGTTGCGGATTTCCCTGTTATTGCCGCGCCAGTCGGCTTGTCTCTGGGCGGCGGGTTTGAGGTTGTTCTGCATGCCAAAGAGGTGATTTGCCATGCCAATTCCAATATGGGTCTTGTCGAAAGTGGTGTCGGGGTTATCCCGGGAGGCGGAGGCTGTAAGGAAACACTTTATCGCTGGATAGAAAAAAAGAACGGGGACGTTGAAGCGGGCGCTTGGGAAGCCTTTATGTCATTGGGTTATGGTAAAACCGCCAGCTCGCCCGTGCTTGCCCGTGATCTGGCTATGCTGCGCGGCAATGACAGATTTGTAAATAACCGTGACCGCCTATTCTCGGAAAGCCTAAAAGCGATGGGCTCTGGCAAAGGGCAAAAATCATTTTCTCGCCGTCCCATTGCTATGGCAGGCAAACCCTTATTCGATAAAATGGTAAGCTGGGCCAAAGATATGCAATCAAAGGGCAAGCTTTATCCCCATGATGTTTTTGTCTCGACACAAATTGCCGAAATCGTTACGGGCGGAGATATAGAGCCGGGACATTTGATGTCGGAGCAGGATTTATATGATGCCGAACGAAAGGCTTTCCTTATTCTGGCCAAGACCCCGCAAACCCAAGAGCGTATTCGGACATTGTTGGATAATGGAAAAGCCGTTAGGAATTAATCATGCCCAAAGACTATGATAAATTGGATAAATGTGTGGCCAATTATGCCCCGCTCAGCCCGCTCTCATTTCTTGAGCGCACGGCTGATATTTATCCAAACCGCGAAGCCTTGGTTTATAATGAGAGGCGCTATAATTGGGGTGAGGTTCGCACGCGGTGTCGCCAGCTCGCGTCAGCCTTGAACCAAGGCGGAATTGGCAAGAACGATACTGTCTCTGTCTTATTATATAATACGCCGGAAATGTTTGAAGCCCATTTCGGCGTGCCTTTGGCAGGTGCGGTGCTAAACGCTATTAATACCCGCCTTGATGCTGATACTATCGCCTATATTATCGACCACGGCGAAAGCAAATTATTTATCGCAGACCGGGAGCTTTGGCCTGTTTTATCAGACGCGCTGAAAATCAGTAAAACCCAACCTGAAATCATTATTGTTGACGACCCAAGCGCCCAGACCCGCCCCACGCTTCCGAAAAACATAAAGCTCTATGAAGAGTTTCTTAAATCCGGGGATGAGGATTATAAGGGGATGAGGGTTGACGATGAGTGGCAAGCGCTGGCGCTAAATTATACCTCGGGCACAACAGGGCGGCCCAAGGGTGTTGTCTATCATCACCGCGGCGCTTATTTGATGGCTATGGGCACGGTGCCGTCATGGGGTATTCAGCCGCATCCGCGTTATCTCTACCTTGTGCCTATGTTTCATTGTAACGGATGGTGTCATGCTTGGATGATAACATTGCTGGCGGGTACGGTTGTGTGCTTGCGCGCATTCGAGCCGGGTGTGGTCTTTGACCTTATTGAGACCGAGCAGATCACCCATTTCGGCGGCGCCCCCATTATCCTCAACATGCTCGCCAATGCCCCAAAGCGCGAACAGAAAAAATTTGACCGGGTTATAAATGTGATGACAGCCGGCGCCCCTCCGCCGGCCAAAGTGTTAGAGGCCATGGACCAGTTTAATTTTAACGTCTTGCATGTTTACGGACTCACCGAGACCTATGGTCATATTCTACAAGCTGCGCCGCAAGATGAGTGGTCTGATAAATCACTCTCTGAACAAGCCGTCCTTAAGGCCCGTCAAGGCGTTAAGATGGCTATGATGGAAGATGTTAGTGTTGTCGACGAAACGGGAACGCCTGTGCCCCATGACGGCGAAACAATGGGCGAGATTATAATTCGCGGAAATGCAGTGATGAAGGGCTATCTTAAAGATGCAAAGGCTACGCAGGCGGCCTTTGGGTCGGGCTGGTTTTTATCGGGTGACTTGGGTGTTATTTATCCTGACGGCTATATTCAACTTAAAGACCGGGCAAAGGATATTATTATATCCGGGGGCGAAAATATTTCCTCCGTTGAGGTAGAGGGCACGCTTTACAAACATGAGAGTGTAGGTGAGGCTGCGGTTGTTGCCATGGCGGATGAAAAATGGGGTGAAGTCCCTTGTGCCTTTGTCGAGCTTAAGCCGGGCCATGATATTACTGAGGCGGATTTGATAAATTTTTGCGCCGATAATATGGCGCGGTTCAAACGGCCCAAGAAAATTGTGTTTGGTCCTTTGCCAAAAACTGCGACAGGTAAAATCCAGAAAAAGGTCTTACGGGACCGTGCGGCAAATCTACCTGTTTAAACCTTGCCGGTTTAAATCCTGACTGTGTTTTAGGTGAGTGTGTCTTCGTCTTGTGACCAGGCTTTCCGTGTAAAGACCTCTTCGACCATGGGTTTGAAATGCGAGAGCGGGAGGGTGTCATAATCTGGATCAAATGCGCTTTGGTCCCAGCGTTCGCAAAACCGCACTGCGGCATCATAATGCGGACTGTCTTTATATTTTTGACGTTCCTCCGGATTAAGCCCTATCTTATCAGCGTAGTATTTATATTGGAAAATACCGTGATGTTGCACCACCCATGCACATTCCTCGCGTACATAGGGTTTGATAATGGCGGCGGCCAGACTGTCATGGTTTAGAGGTGCGAGATCATCACCGAGATCATGCACAAGTGCGCTGACAATCCAGTCTATATCGGCTCCGTCTCGTTCAGCACGTGTCGCAGTTTGCAGGCTGTGTTCAAGCCGGTCGATTTTATAGCCTGAAAAGCTATCGCGTAATTTTTCAAGGGCTGTTAGGATACGGGCGGGTAGTTGGGCACAAAATTGAGCTTCGTGCTTGGCTAGAAAAGCATAGTCAGATTCAGTGCCGTCTTCCATGCGGGTAAATGAAACAGTTTTTTGTGTATTTTCCATTGGACAATCCAGATTAAGGACGCGGTTATGCGTACTTTATGACTGACTTAAGCCCTGAAATAAAGAGGGATGGGTCCATCATTAAATAGACTTTATAGATTTATCATGAAGCCTACTGCAAAAAACATGTGAAACAACCTTGCATGACAGGATGATTAACCATAAAAAAAATTAAATTTCTCTGGGGGGATCTGTGGATATCAACGCACTTTTAACGGAACAAGCTCCGAAACTGATGTCATGGGCTATAAAATTTGGCCCTAAGTTAATAATTGCAGTTTTGATTTTTATCATTGGTCGCATAATTGTACGAAAACTATCCGGGGCAACAGTTACGGCCTCGCAAAAAGTCCCTAATCTTGATCTGACCATTGCCAAATTCTTGGGGTCTATTGTGCTGATCTTCGGCATGTTTGGCGTCATGATCGCCGCCCTTTCGGCCTTGGGTGTGCCTTTAGGGTTTATCGCGACCATTATCGGGGCGATGGTTGTCGCCCTTGGCTTTGCGCTAAAAGGCAGTCTCGGGGATTTGGCCTCGGGCGTTATGTTGGCCTTTTTTAGACCTTATGTGGTGGGCGATGAGGTCGAAATTAATGGCGAAAGCGGTAAAGTCAAAAGTCTGGATGTGTTTTCAACAACCCTCACCACAGTTGATAATGTTGAAGTTCTCGTCGGAAACGGCGCAGCCTTTGGCAATAAGATAAAGAATTTTAGCGACTTTGGTGATCGTCGTCTGGATATGGATTTCGGTGTAAGTTATGACGCCAATCTCGATACGGCAATCAAGGCTATCACAGATGCAGCCGCGCAAGATGAGCGCGTTATAAATACGCCGCACGGCCCTTGGGCTAAGGTCACAGGTCTGGGGGATAGCGCAGTTAACATTCAATTGCGGGCTTGGTGCAAATCCGATGATTACCGCGCCATCAAAGCCGATATGTCTTACCGGGTGAAGAAGGCCTTGGATAAGGCGGGCGTAGATATACCATACGAACATTGTATGATCATTCCGATGAAGGGGAAATAAGATGGCTGAAGAGACACAAGCTGCCGCGGAAGGCGCCCTGAGTAATTTTGATTTTTCTCTAGCCGGACTACAAAGCCTTATCTTTGATAAGGGTCCGGGACTGGTCGTTAAACTGGTGATTGCCCTGCTTATTTTCCTGATAGGCTCTTACATCGCCAAACGCATATATAATTTCATTTCCAAGCAGGCCGAGAGTAATCCAAGGGTTGATACCACATTAGGTAAGCTCGGAGCGAGTGCGGCTAAAACCGTTATCATGTTGGCCACTATTTTGGCCGCAGTCGGTTTCTTGGGGGTAAAAGTCGCGGCCATAATGAGCATTTTTGCCGCCGCTACTTTGGCGATTGGCTTAGCGCTTGAAGGCTCTATGGCTAATGTTGCCGCGGGCTTGCTCCTACTGATTTTGCGCCCTTATAATGTGGGCGACTATGTCGAGCTTTCCGGACAGGAAGGAACTGTCGAGGATCTCAATATATTCACGACGACATTGCGTACGGTCGATAATGTGAAAGTCATTATTTCCAATGGCGAGGTCAGAGGGTCAACGATTAAGAATTTGACTTCATTGGGCAAGCGCCGTGTTGATGTTGATTTTGGAATTGATTACGGCGACGACATTGATAAGGCCATTGGCATTATCACCAAAACGGCCGCAAAAGATAACCGTTTGCTTGAAGAGCCTTGGGCTAAAGTCACCAATCTGAATGATAGCTCTGTTGATATTCAAATGCGCGTATGGTGCAAGCCTGAAGATTATTGGGATGTCATGTTTGATTTAATGAAAAACGTCAAAGAGGCATTCGACAAAGGCGGTATTTCTATTCCTTATCCGCATGTCGTCGAGATCGAAAAATAATCACATAGTTATTTTCATAACTGTGTATTTCAAACAAAGCGGCCTTCACGGTCGCTTTTTTATTACGCCAAACCATTATCCTAAGCACGGGGTTCTGCATGGACCTTATGCAGAAATATACCCTTTATAGTCTTGACGCTTCTTAGGCAGGCGGCAAATATTGTTGCATAGCAAAAAATACGGGTGAGGCACATGAAGTTTACAGTAAACGGCGTCACAAGAGAGGCGGATGTCGAAACCGATATGCCTCTCCTATGGGTTCTGCGCGATGAATTAGGGATAAAAGGTCCGAAATATGGATGCGGTATTGCGCAGTGCGGGGCTTGTACTGTGCATATGGATGGTGTGCCTGTAAGGTCGTGCCAAGTTCCGGCAGACCTGGCCGCAGAAGCTGAAATTGTAACAATAGAAGGATTGGGAACGCCCGAGAACATGCATGCGGTTCAAGCCGCATGGGCGGAGCATCAGGTCGCGCAATGCGGCTATTGTCAGGCCGGCCAGATGATGAGTGCCGCGGCGCTCTTATCAGAAAACACATCTCCCAGTGATGAAGATATTGATACGGCCATGTCAGGCAATTTATGTCGGTGTGGAACCTATCCCCGCATTCGCGCTGCTGTGAAAATGGCGGCTCAGACATTACGGGGGCAAGATAATGGGTAAATTAAAGACCATAGCGCGCCGTAGTTTTCTTGTCGGCTCGGTGGCGATTGCAGGCGGGGTAGCCTTTGGAACCTATGCGGTAAAAAAACCACATAAAAACCCCCTACTGGACGGATTGGAAGAGGGTGAGGCGAGCTTTAACCCATGGGTGAAAATCTCGGATAAAGCCGTGACATTAATCACGCCGCATGCCGATAGCGGCCAAGGTATATTTTCCGCACAAGCCGCCTTAATTGCTGAAGAGCTTGATATTGATTTCGGGCAGTTCGAAACCAGCCCCGGCGCGACAAGTCCGGCTTATTTTAACGGGGCTCTTGGTGAGGAAATGGCAGATATAATCTCAACCGATCTCAGCCCCAAGGCTGATCGTCGGCGGGCTATTTTCCGATCGATTGTCAAATTAATGGGCTTACAGGTCACAGGGGGCTCATCGAGCATTCCTGATAGTTTCGAGAAATTGCGCATGGCGGGAGCTGTTGCGCGCGAAACCCTGAAAATGGCGGCCGCCCAGAAATTTGATGTCGCGCTGGCAGATTTGACGACCCAGTCGGGTGCCGTGATCTTTCCGGGTGGTCGCGCAGTGCCTTACACCGAGCTTGCGGCCACGGCCGCCCAGATTGAGCCTGCACAAAATGTGAGTTTGCGCGACCCTGCTGAGTGGCGACTTATCGGCAAGCCCATGATGCGTATGGATATTATTGCCAAGTCAACGGGTACGCAAAATTACGGTATTGATTTGGAAATGCCGGGCATGGTCTATGCAGCTATCCGGACGAATCCTAGACAGGGGTCCGGCCTCATATCATTTGATGACAGCGAGGCAAAATCCATGCGCGGTGTCAAAAATGTTATAAAAGTCAAAAACGGTATTGCGGTTATTGCAGATAATAGCTGGCGCGCTTTTCAAGCTGTTAATGCGATCGAATGTGAATGGGAGAGTGCTAGCTATCCTTTGGAAATGGAGGCGCATTGGCAGGCGGTTGCTCAAGGATTTGAAGCAGACTATCTTGATAAGGTCTGGCGTGATGACGGTGATGTCTCAAGCGCCCTAGAGGGTGAGACCCTCATAGAGGCAGAGTACCGCGCCCCTTATGTGGCCCATCAACCCTTAGAGCCGCTAAATGCTCTTGTGAAAGTTACGCAGGACCGGGTCGATATATGGGCAGGGCACCAAATTCCGGGCATTGTCGAACAACGCGCCGCTAAAATCACCGGCCACACTGTTGAGAATGTACATTTGCATAATCAATATATGGGCGGGAGTTTTGGGCATCGTTTAGAATTTGATTTTATTGATCAGGCGGTAGAAATCGCTAATCAATTGCGCGGTAGTCCCGTGAAATTGACGTATACGCGCGAGGAAGATTTTGCCCATGATTATCCGCGCCAGATTACGATGGCCCGCCCGCGTGGTGTGATTAAAGACGGCCGCATTGAGGCCTGTGATCTACCGATTTCTTCCGTATCGGTCGGGCGATCACAATCCGCGCGTCTCGGACAGTCCATTCCCGGGCCTGACTCACAAATTGCGGCAGGGGCTTGGAACCTGCCTTATGATATACCGAATTTTCGTGTCACGGCTTTTGCGGCACCTGATCTGGCCCCTGTAAGTTCGTGGCGATCTGTCGGGGCCTCAAGTGCTGGTTTTTTTGCCGAGAGCTTTTTTGACGAACTGTGCCATGAGGCCGGTATTGATCCTTTGTCAGAACGCTTGCGCCTTTGTAATGACCCTGTTGCGCGTAAAGTGCTCGAAGCGGTGGGTGACATGTCGAATTGGGGTCAAAAACTGGGGGCGGGTCGCGGACGCGGTATTGCCTTTGTAAATTCTTTTGGCGTGCCGGTTGCCGAGGTTATTGATGTTACCCAAACGCCTGACGGGATAAAAATAGATAAGGTTTATGTCGCCGCAGATGTAGGGAAAATTATTGATCCTGTTAATTTTGAAAATAATGTCATGGGCGGCGTGGTGTGGTCTTTGGGCCATGCGATGAATTGTGAAATCACATATTCAGAGGGGCAGGCCGAACAAAGTAATTTCGACACGCATACTGGTATGCGCATGCATCAATGCCCTGAAATTATAGTTAAAGGCCTAGAGAACGCCCCGCGTATTCGGGGTATAGGCGAGCCGCCCGTTCCACCCGCTCCGCCAGCGCTTGCCAATGCGATATTTAATGTAACAGGCCAGAGACTGCGTGAAATGCCTTTTAATAAATTCGTCGATTTCGTTTAAGCGCGTAGTCTGTCTCCGTCAGGATCAAAAGGCGGCCTGTCCAGTAAGGTCGCGGGGTGAGGCTTACCCAATATAGCAACGGTGTAACGCCCATTTGGTTTATAATATTCATGGTGAATAAACCCCATGGCCAGTGATTTTTGAACACTATGCCCAAAGGCCCCAGTTGAGACATAGCCGACAGGTGTGCCGTCTTCTAAAAATATGGGCTCACCGCCTGATGCGTCTGCTTTGTTAGCATCAACTTCAAACATAACGAGGCGGTAGCGCGGGGCTTTGTCCTTTACGTCCAGATAGGCCTGCCGCCCTAAAAATTCGGGTTTGTCCAACTTAATTAAACGCTCAAGCCCTGTTTCATGTGGCCAGAATTCGGGGGAGTATTCCCGGCCCCAACTGCCATAGCCTTTTTCGACCCGTAAGCTTAAGAGCGAGCGGCTCCCAACGGGTATCACGCCCAATTCTTTTCCGGCCTCAAACAAGGCCGTATAGAGCGCCGTTTGATCTGACTGGGCAGCGTAAAGCTCCCAACCAAGGTCTCCGGTAAAGGAGACGCGTAGCGCTATAACATCAATGCCGCCGACTTTGATTTTTTTTGAGCGCATAAAGCGCCAATTTTTATTGGATAAATCGTCTTGCGTGAGCCGTTCTAACAAGGCGCGTGATTTCGGGCCAGCAATATTAAAGCCGATCATTTGCGTAGTTTTGGACTCAAATATTACACTGGGCGGCTTTGGCACTGATAAGAAATATCGTTGATGATAACGCTCGGCCATGCCTGAGCCAAACATCATATAATCGTCTTCGCCCAACATCGTGATAGTAAAATCACCGGCTATCCCGCCCCTTATGCCAAGCAAAGGTGTAAGGCAGGAATATCCGGTTTTTGTCGGGACTTTATTGGCCACGACCTTATCAAGCCACGCGCGCGCGCCGTTGCCCTTTATTGAATATTTGGCAAAATTTGAAATATCGATAACGCCCACAGCATTGCGTAAGGCCTTACATTCCCGACCGATAGGGTCAAACCAGTTCTGGCGCTCAAACCCATAAGTTTCTTCAGAGGGTTCCCCCTGGCTTTTGTCGGAAAACCATAAGGGATGTTCCCAAGCGCAATTGAGGCCAAAAATAGCCCCCATTTTCTTTTGCTGCTCATAAATAGGCCGTGTACGTACGGGACGGCCCGCCGCGCGTTCCTCATAGGGGTAATGAATTTTAAAACGGTGCCCGTAACTATCTAAAGCCCGCCCCTTGATAAAAGTCTTGGGCGTCCAGTCCAGCCCGTACCGTGCAAGGTCCCAAGGAAACATATCCAGTTCGGGTTCGCCTTGGACAATCCACTGCGCCAGCATCGCCCCCAAGCCACCGGATTGACTAAAGCCGGGAATAATACCGTTACAGCAATAATAATTTTTTAGCTCGGGTACAGGACCGTAAAGGGCGGCCGCATCGGGTGCCCAAATCATAGGGCCGTTTATGACCCGCTTAATGCCAGCCGAGGCCATGACGGGCACACGCTCACAGGCCCGCATTATATTATCTGAAATCCTGTCCAGATCATCAGGGAATAAATCTCGGCCAAAGTCTAATGGCGTGCCGTTCTCGGCCCAAAACCGGCCATCACGTTCATAGGCCCCCACGAGCAGGCCTTGGCCTTCCTGTCGCATATAGTATTCCCCGTCACGATCTGAGACCGATGGCAACCGCGTTCCTAAAGCGGCTATTTCGGGAATGGACTCTGTGACGAGATATTGATGCTCCATTGTCATTAAGGGCAATTCAAATCCGGCCAGCTTTGCGACTTCGCGGCCCCATAATCCGGCTGCATTTACAAGGATTTCGGCATGGATTGTGCCTTTTTGCGTCACTACATCCCATCCACCATCCGGCCGGGGATTGGTTTCGAGAACCGAGGTAAAGCGTTCTATTTTTGCGCCCCGCGCTCTCGCGCCCATAGCATAGGCATTGGTCACGCCTGACGGGTCGACATTGCCGCTATCCGGCTCGAACATAATACAGCGAATACCGTCTAGATTTACCAGCGGGTTTTTCTCCAGAGCTTCTTTCTGACTGAGTTCGTAAAACTCGACGCCGAAATATTTGGCTTTGGCGGCCTGGATACGTAATTGGTGTTCCCGGTCTTTGGTTTGGGCTAGATAAAGCGCGCCGGGCTGGAATATGCCGCAGCTTTGTCCTGTTTCAATCTCAAGGTCTTTATAGAGCTGCATGGTATAATATTGTAATTTCGAAATATTATTACTGTCATGCAAACCGTGAATATTGGCAGCGGCGTGCCATGTTGAACCGGCTGTGAGTTCATCGCGCTCTAGCAGTAATAGGTCTTTCCAGCCCAGCTTGGCCAAGTGGTAGAGTATCGAACAGCCTATAATGCCTCCGCCAATGACGACGACTTTTGCATGTGTTTTCATATCCGACTTTCAGCGAAGTGCTAATGTATAAGTTCGGGTATTTATTCATAAATACGGGGCGCTGAAAAGAAGAATATGGCCAGATTAATCTTTCTTATCGACAATCATAACCGCCAGGTTAAGCTTCGTGGACAGCCTTTGATAAACTGGCCGTGAGGGTAAGTGCGGCGCGCGGCCCGTCTTCATGTAAGGTTTTAACAATGGCCGAACCAACAACAACACCGTCAGCCTTTTGGGCTATATTACGCGCATGATCGGGGGTTTTAACCCCGAAGCCTACGACAACAGGCAGTCCGCTGGCTGTGCGAAGCTTTTTGACCTGATCTTTTATAGACCCGACGCCTGATCCCGCCGCATTAAGTTTTGCGCCTGTTATGCCAGTCATAGAGACATAATAGACAAAACCCTTTGTGCCGTTAACAACGCGGGGCAGGCGGGTCTCGTCCGTTGTGGGCGTTGCCAGACGGATAAGGGCAAGGTCATATTTTTCAAAAGCAAGGCGTAGCTCCGTGTCTTCCTCGGGCGGTAAGTCGACAATAATGGCGCCGTCAATACCGGCCTCTTTTGCAGATTTGGAAAACGCCTGATAGCCCATATGATGAACGGGATTACAGTAACCCATAATGATAAGCGGTATGGTGTCATTGGTTTTGCGAAACTCTGCGGCCATGTCGAGAACGCTTGTTAGGGTTGTCCCCGCCGCTAAACTACGAAGCCCTGCCTCTTCAATGGTCGGGCCGTCGGCAGCGGGGTCTGTAAAAGGCATGCCAAGCTCGATAATATCCACACCCGCTTCGGGTAGAGCATTCAGGATTTTTTGCGAGACCGCGCGGTCTGGATCGCCGCCCATTATATAAGCAATAAAGGCGGTTTGTCCTTTGGCTTTCAGGTTTGCGAAGGTCTGATTAATTCTTTGGGTCATGTCAGGGGTCGCTTAAGTCTTTTACCGTGTTATTTCTAGTAGCATTTAACAAAATTGGTCATGCGGTGGCTCGTCTTAATAAGCCTTCCCATTTTCCGCATCCGTGCCTTCACTAATATGCTCGCCCAGAGCGTCCGCAATCGTGAAAACATCCTTATCGCCGCGTCCACACATATTCATGATGATAAGCCCGTCTTCGCCGAGCTCTCCCGCCAGATCAAAAGCACGCGGGAGGGCGTGGGAAGGTTCAAGGGCAGGGAGGATGCCTTCAAGGCGTGCGCATTCTTGAAACCAGTGCAGGGCCTCTGCGTCAGTGGCCGAGACATATTCGGCACGCCCCATATCATGGAGATAGGCATGCTCGGGGCCGATGCCGGGATAGTCCAGCCCTGCGGAGATGGAATGGGCGTCTTTGATTTGGCCGTGCTCGTCTTGTAAAAGATAAGTCCGGTTGCCGTGCAGCACGCCCGGCGTGCCGCCTGTCAGGCTCGCGGCATGTAATCCGCTCTCAACGCCGCGTCCTGCGGCTTCGACTCCGATAAGGCGCACAGATGTGTCAGGCACAAATTCATGAAACAGGCCCATTGCATTTGAGCCGCCACCAATACAGGCGACTAAAGCATCGGGTAGGCGGCCCTCGCGCTCTAAAATCTGGGCTTTGGCTTCGCGACCAATAATAGCCTGAAAATCCCTGACCATGGCAGGGTAGGGATGCGGGCCGGCTACTGTGCCGATGCAGTAAAATGTGTCAGCCACATTTGTTACCCAGTCGCGCAAGGCTTCATTCATCGCGTCTTTAAGCGTGGCCGTACCGCTATGCACGGCGCGGACTTCAGCGCCGAGTAAGCGCATACGAAAGACATTGGGTTTCTGGCGCACAATGTCGGTCGCGCCCATATAGACGATACATTTTAGACCAAAGCGGGCGGCAACTGTGGCGGTGGCCACACCGTGCTGGCCGGCCCCCGTTTCGGCAATGATACGGGTTTTGCCCATACGTTTGGCCAGCAGGATTTGCCCCATGCAATTATTGATTTTATGGGCGCCGGTATGGTTTAGCTCATCGCGTTTAAAATAAATCTTGGCGGCTTTACCGCCGTTTTTTTCTTGTGCAAATTCAGTCAGGCGTTCGGCATAATAAAGCGGGCTGGGGCGTCCGACATAATGGGCAAAAAAATCGTCCAGTTCCGCGAGAAAGCGTGGATCGGCTTTGGCTTCTCTATAGGCGGCTTCCAGTTCCAGAATGGGCGGCATAAGAGTTTCGGAAACATAGCGCCCGCCAAAATTTCCAAACCGCCCGTTTTCATCAGGCACATCTATATTGTCTAATTTTGTCATCTCGTATCCAGATAGTGTTTCGGGGGCTTATAAGCTATTCACCGCGTCCATAAAGGCCTTAATTTTGCGGACTTCTTTTACGCCTGCGCGGGCTTCAACGCCAGTGCTAACGTCAACAAAAGACGCCCCCGTCTGCTTTATGGCTTGCGTCACATTTTCAGGACCAAGACCGCCGGCGAGAAAAAACTGTTTGGGACGGGGAGCGCTTTTTATAAGCGGCCAGTCTATTCGTGTGCCATGTCCGCCGCGAATATCGCTGCCTTTGGGCGGTTTGGCATCATAGAGGATGTAATCTGCGATACCGGCATATTCATGGGCGGTTTTGATGTCGTTTAGGGAGGCTATGGGAACGGCTTTGATAATTTTTACGTCAAATTTTTGTCTGATATACGCAATATGTTCCACCGTTTCCTCACCGTGACATTGTATGAAATCCGGAGCCATGTCCTTCGTTATGCGCGAAAGCAGCGAGTCCGTGGCATTTACCGTCACCGCGACACGCGAGACGATACCGCGTACGGGGCCAGCCAATTTGGCGGCTTGCGCTACGCTTAAGCGGCGCTTTGAGGAGGCTTCCACAATAAAGCCGAGAAATCTCGCGCCGTAGCGGACGGCGCTTTCAATATCGACCTCTCGCGTGAGCCCGCATATTTTAGCTGAGATATTTTCAGTATGGCTGTAAGCGCGGTTGGACATATCAGGCTGATTGGCGCGTGGTGCGGGTGGTGTCAATATAATTTGAGGGTATCGAGAATGCGCATTTAAGCAATTTTCATGCCGAAACAATATTTTAAGCCTTTTCCTCTAATAGACTGAACAAAGGATACCGGAAAAATCCGGATCGTGGTGGATATAGGTGAATAATATGGCGATGGCGCCAAAATTACAGGCTCGGCAAACACAATCACTTGTGATGACGCCGCAATTGCAGCAGGCGATTAAACTGTTGCAGCTTTCAAACATCGAACTGGCGGCTTTTGTTGAAGAGCAGTTAGAAAGCAATCCCTTGCTGGAGCGCGGTACGGGTGAAGAAAACCGGCGCGGCGAGGATGCTGATCTGGGGTCATCCGAAAACGAAACCGGATTTGAAAATATTTCTCTTGAAGCGCCTGCGGCTATGACAGGGGAACTGGATGCCCCTGCCTCTGCCATTGATAGTGAAGCAACCGTCTCAGAGCTCAGCGCTGCGGCCGTTGATGTTGGCGGGTCTGTTGATTGGTCGAAATCCAATAAGGGAGGCTCGTTTAACGGAAATTCCGAATATAATGCTGCTGATAACCGCGCAGCGGAAAAAACCCTCTCAGAGGTTTTATATGAGCAAATGGCTTTAGCCATTCACGATCCCTCAGAGCGTATGATTGCGCAAAACCTGATAGATTGCGTTGATGAAAACGGATATTTGCGGGCGCAAATCCCGGACATTGCCGAGCGTTTGGGCGTGAGTGCCAACCGCGTTGAATCACTTCTAACAACCTTGCAGACTTTTGAACCTACGGGTGTTTTTGCGCGCTCGCTAAAGGAGTGCCTGGCTTTACAGCTCCGCGAGACTGCCGAGCTTGACGCTCCAATGGAAGCCTTACTGGATAATTTAGAATTATTGGCGAAACATGATCTGGGCAAACTTAAACGGATCTGTGGCTTATCGGCTGAGGCCTTAGGCGAGTATATTGCGCGTTTGAAGAAACTGGCGCCCAAGCCGGGTCTGATTTACGGCGGAGATATGGCTGCAATCGTCGAGCCTGACGTTTTTATTCGCGAAACTGCGCAAGGCGGTTGGGCTGTCGAGTTAAACTCGGATAATCTGCCGCGCGTATTGGTGGATAACCGGTATTTTGCAGAAATTTGCGCGCTTGATAGTGATGAAGATACCAAAATGTTCATGACGGAATGTCACCAGAATGCCAATTGGTTGGTTAAATCTCTGGATCAACGCGCCCGTACAATTTTGAAAGTCACAACGGAAATTGTAAAACAGCAAGACGGGTTTTTTGCTTACGGGGTTGATCATCTGCGTCCGCTTAACTTGCGTAATGTAGCCGATGCTATTGAGATGCATGAAAGTACGGTCAGCCGTGTGACATCTAACAAATATATGTCGACACCGCGCGGTATGTTTGAGCTGAAATATTTCTTTACCGCTTCAATTCCCTCACTTGATGGGGGTGATGCGCATAGCGCGGAGGCTGTCCGTCATAAGATTAAAATTCTTATTGATGAGGAAACAGCCACGACCGTTAAATCCGATGATAAATTAGTTGATTTATTACGGGCACAAGGCATTGATATAGCGCGCCGTACGGTTGCGAAATATCGAGAGTCTATGCATATTCCGTCATCTATAGAACGACGCCGGATTTTCAAAAATAAACTCTAACCACCGGACTTATTACCACTGCGTATATTAGGCTCTTGGTTATGGCCTGTTTTTGAATTCCCTTGCCGTTTAAATCTCTTGAATGAGCGCCTAAACACTGTTTTTTTGTCCAGTGTTGCAGCGGGCTATTTCTGGGATTTTACGGCTGCAGGCTAAAGGCTCAATTTTCATAAAACTGTCACAAAAGGTTTAAATAACTGTGACGAGACTCGGGTTATACGCCGCTATGCCTCGTAAATGAGGTGAAGAGGCTATGCGGTGTAATCCGCGATAAACAGAGGTTAGAAAATGGTAACGAAACTTTACCGTTCAACTTGTTTGAACGTTTTAAAAGCTGCGCCCATAGTGGGATTGTTGGCTATAAGTGAGGCGGCAATAGCCCAAGATTTCACGGTGAAACTTGGAGGCCGTTTACATGTGGATTATGCCACGGGTGATGCTGATAATGCAGATTTTGACTTTAGTTCAACTGCCCTACGCCGCGCGCGTCTTAAGGGGTCGGGGCAATATGGGAAAAACTTGAAGTATAAACTGGAAGTGACATTTGATGAGGGCGGAGATGTTAATCTCGAAGATGCTTATTTGGAATGGAAACCCAGTGGTAGTCAGATCAGTTTTAAAGCAGGTCATTTTAAAACGCAGAATTCATTGGAAGAAGCCAATTCTTCTTTGGATGAGGCCCTGATTGAGCGTGCGGCCTTTACAGACGCCTTCCAGCTTGACCGCCGTGTCGGTTTCGAAATTGCGACAAAATCTGATAATTACCTGTTGCAACTCGGTGTGTTTGGCGAAAACCTTGAAGCGATTGAAAACCAAGCTGGCGGCGTTGAAGGTATCGCTCTTGCGGGCCGCGGTGTTTATAAGTTTGATGTTGATACAGATAAGTTGGTCCATTTGGGAGCCTCTTTTCGTTACCGGGATCAAAATGATGCAGATGATCTGCGCTATAGACAGCGTCCCTTTGTTGAAAGCACAGACCGAATTATCTCAACCGGACGTATCGCCGATAGTGATACATTTTTAGGCGCTGAATTTGGCGCGCTTTTTGGTTCGGCTTGGGCCATAGCTGAATATACAATTGTAAATGCAGATTGCGTGGAAGGTTCAACTGTCTGTACGGATGACCCAAGTTTTAACGGATGGTCCATTGGCGGCGGTTATGTCTTTGGCGGTAAGCGCAATTACTCGATTGGTAAATTTAAGCGCGTTACCGTTGACAATCCCGTCACAGAAGGCGGCTGGGGTGCCGTTTCAATTAATGCGCGTTATGACCAGCTCGACCTTACGGATGAAGGTATTCAGGGGGGCGATCTGAATACATTTGCCGCCGGTATAAACTGGTGGCTGCATAAACATGCGCGTATACAGTTTAATTATTATAATGCTGATGCTACTTTGTCAGGGCTAAATGTTGGGCCAAGTCTTGGTATTGGAGACGTGTTCGAGCCCGTAGACGGAACAGGTGTGGCGAGAGCCTTTAATGACGATACGGTTGACGGTTTCATTGCACGCCTGCAATTTGACTTTTAATGCCCCAGACTTTTGGAGACAAATTATGAAACTAAGACATTTAATTATAAGTTCAACGAGTGCTCTTGCTTTAGCGGCCTGCGGCGGAAGTGATAACGCCGGCTCTACGGCAGGTTCAACAGATAGTTCTGCCTCTACGAGCAGTTCGCAAGCGAGCACGGCACGCAATGATATTCGCGTGGTAGGTTCCTCTACGGTCTATCCATTTTCAACCAAGGTCGCGCAAGAATTTGGCAATAAAACAGGCCATAAGGTCATTGTCGAATCTACCGGCTCCGGCGGGGGACATAAATTATTTTGTGAAGGTGCTGGCGGCGGCTCAGCAGATGTGACCAATTCGTCGCGCCGTCAGAAAAAAAGCGAATTTGACAAATGCGCGGCTAATGGTGTCGAGGGTGTTATCGAGGTTAAAATCGGGTTTGACGGAATTGTTATGGCCAATGCTATTGACGCACCCACAATTAATATGGGTCTCAAAGATGTCTATCTGGCTTTTGCCAAGACCGTACCGACATCCGATACAGATTGTACAATGCAGGCCAATCCTTATAAGAAATGGTCTGAAGTAAACGCGTCTTTACCGGATAATACTATAGAAGCCTATGGCCCGCCGCCAACGTCGGGAACACGTGACGCTTTTGTCGAGATTGCTATGGAAGGCGGGGCTAAAAAGATCCCGTGTCTGGCGGCTTTACGTAAGTCCGATAAAAAGGCCTTCAAAACAGTTTCGCATACTTTACGTGAAGACGGCAAGTGGATTGACGGCGGAGAAAACGATAATGCACTCGTGCAAACACTGGTCAATACACCGAGCGCGGTGGGTGTTTTTGGCTATTCTTTCCTTGATCAGAATGCCGATAAGATAAAAGGGGCTAACATGGACGGCGCGGAGCCGACTTTCGAAAATATTTCCTCGGGCCAATATCCCGTGTCGCGTTCGCTTTTCTTTTATGTCAAAAAAGACCATGTTGGACTGACGCCGGGCTTAAAGGAATATGCTCTAGAGTTTACCTCGGATCAGGCATGGGCGCCGGGCGGTTATCTCGAAGAGATAGGTCTTGTACCGCTTCCAGCTCAAGAACGACAAAAATACCGCTCAGCTGTGGAAAACCTTGCAGCATATAGTCAGTAATTGGCATTTATTTGTCCATGAACTGTAGGAAATTCGTTCCTAACGATTTATAGGGATAGGGCGGTGTCTTCACCGCCCTATTGTTTTAATCTCCGTGAATGGGATAGAGTGAGTAATATTACGTCCTACATGCTTGTCTTGCTCGCTGTGCTTGTCATAGGGGGTTTTGCCTATAATCGGAGTGCCGCGAGTCATAAATTACTTGCCGCCAGACAGAATGGGGAGGTTTTCCATTCGCAATCAAACTATCATGGCTATTTGACGGCCTGGCTTGTCGGCCTTACCGGACTGGGTGTTTTCATTGTCGGTATCCTATTGCGCGCAAGTGCCGGTGATGCGCCGTCTTTTATCTTTAATTTTTTATGGCTTGCCGCGCTTATATTAAGCGCCGGAGCAGTGATTATGCTTTGCAACCGCACTATTGCGGTTGATTTCAGAGCGCGTATCTATGTCGAGAGGTTCATTAAAGGGTTCCTCATTGCGCTTTCGGCCATAGCGGTTTTAACCACATTGGGAATTATAATGTCCCTTGTGTTTGAAAGTTGGCGCTTTTTTGAACAAGTGTCCCCGTCTGAATTTCTGTTCGGATTACAATGGTCTCCGCAAACAGCCTTGCGCGCGGATCAGGCCGGTCAGTCCGGTGCTTTTGGGGCTGTCCCTATATTTGCCGGGACGTTTTTAATCATGCTGATAGCGATTACAGTGGCCGGACCTATAGGACTCATGATCGCCATTTATCTGTCAGAATATGCCAGTAAGCGTATGCGCGCCATTGTCAAACCTGCCATTGAGATATTGGCCGGTATTCCGACCGTGGTTTACGGATTTTTCGCTTTGCTAACCGTCGGTCCAACCATCAGGCTTATGGCTGAAAATATGGGATTTTCCGTACCGACACAAAGTGCGATTTCAGCGGGGGTCGTTATGGGGGTTATGATAATTCCCTTGATTTCCTCTCTGTCCGATGACGTTATAAATGCGGTTCCGCAGTCTTTGCGAGACGGTTCTTATGCTTTGGGCGCGACGAAGTCTGAAACCATGTTAAAGGTCATTTTCGCCGGAGCCTTACCGGGCATTATCGGGGCCTTTTTGCTCGCGATTTCACGTGCAATCGGCGAAACTATGATTGTGGTTATGGCGGCAGGCCGGGCTGCAAACCTGACAGCAAATCCGTTCGAAGCGGTGACAACGGTGACTGTGCAAATTGTGGCGCTTTTAACGGGCGATCAGGAATTTGATAGTCCCAAGACACTCGCAGCTTTCGCCTTGGGGCTTGTCTTGTTTATTATTACCCTTTTGCTAAACGTGATTGCTTTAATTGTGGTGCGCAAATACCGCGAGAGATATGACTGATGGCGCCCAGTAGCTCACAATCAATCCATAATTCCGAGTTGGCGATAAAACGTCTGGCCAAACGCAATGGTAAGGAAAGACGGTTCCGGCGCTGGGGGCTTGTCGCCATTGGATTTGCAATCGCCTCTCTCTTTTGGTTGCTCGTGTCTTTGGTCGGGACGGGTTACACGGCTTTTTACCAACATTTTATGACGCTGGATGTAAAGCTCGAGGAAACGGTTCTGGATCCAACAGGCGCGCGGGATAGTGGACAATTACGCGGTGCGAATTATCGCCGTATAGTGCAAGATACGCTTTACGCCCAGTTTCCAGAGGTTACGGACAGGCGTGATAAGCGGGCTTTATTTGCTCTGGTGTCTGCCTCAGGCGCGGAAGATCACTTGCGTCAGAAAGTATATCAAAACCCGAATCTTATCGGCCAAACCATCCGTGTCGTTGTGCCAACGTCAGATCAGGTCGATCAATTACTCAAAGGTTATATAAAGCGCGATACACCCCAAGAGCGGCGAAAAATAAAAGATAATCAGATAGAATGGATAGACGCTCTCTCCGAGCGACGCGTTATTTCGGCGAAATTTAACAAGATATTTTTCACAAATCCAGATAGCCGCGATCCAGAACTCGCCGGTATTGCCAGTGCTGTCGTGGGCTCACTCATGTTACTGGCAGTCGCTTTTATTCTGGCTTTTCCTATCGGGGTTGGAGCCGCGATATATCTGGACGAATTTGCGCCCAAAAATAAATGGACGGACCTTATCGAGATTAATATCAATAATCTCGCCGCTGTGCCCTCTATTGTCTTTGGACTGTTAGGCTTAGCGGTGTTTTTAAACTTTTTTGGTCTGCCGAGATCAGCCCCGCTTGTAGGCGGTATGGTTTTGGCCTTACGCGCTTTTCCGACAATAACCATTGCAACGCGCGCAGCCTTGCGCTCTGTATCCCCCTCTATTGTGAACGGCGCGCTAAGTGTCGGGGCCTCGCATGTACAAGCCGTGTTCCATCATAAATTGCCGCTTGCCGCTCCGGGTATATTGACAGGGTCGATTATCGGGATGGCACAGGTCTTGGGCGAAACCGCGCCTTTGCTGATGATAGGCATGGTTGCTTTTGTGACAGAAATTCCCCAATCCATCATGGAACCTTCATCCGCCCTTCCTGTGCAGATATTCCTGTGGTCCGATAGCGCAGAACGGGCTTGGTCAGAACGTACCTCGGCAGCGATTATTATTTTATTGTTTGTCTTGATTTGTATGAACGGATTTGCGATTTGGCTGCGTAACCGTCTGGAAAAACGGAGATAGGCTTATGAAAATTGATGTATCAAGTCTGAAACCGGAGGGCTCCGTCAATACGAATATTGATGATCAAGCTATGAAATTTGTCGTCAAGGATGTGCGGGTGCATTATGATGACTTCGAGGCCTTGCACGGTATTAATATGTCTATTCCTGACAATGGCGTGACGGCCTTTATCGGGCCATCAGGTTGTGGGAAGTCTTCCTTTTTGCGCGTGTTTAACCGTATGAATGATACGATAGAAGGTTGTCGGGTTTCAGGTGATATTCGCATGGACGGGGAGGATATATATGCCAAAGACCTCGATCCGGTTTTACTGCGTGCGCGTGTCGGTATGGTGTTCCAGAAACCAAACCCGTTCCCGAAATCCATTTATGATAATGTGGCTTATGGTCCGCGTATTCATGGTTTGACATCGTCTAAGGATGAGCTCGACCATCTGGTCGAAAAAAGTCTCAAACGTGCCGGGCTATGGGATGAGGTAAAAGACCGCTTACGGTCACCCGGTACGGGTTTGTCTGGTGGACAACAGCAAAGACTTGTCATCGCCCGCGCGATTGCCGTTTCACCTGAAGTTATTTTAATGGACGAACCAGCTTCGGCCCTAGACCCGATTGCGACGGCTAAGTTAGAGGCTTTGATAGATGAGCTTAAGCAGCGATATTGTATTATTATCGTCACCCATTCTATGGCACAGGCTGCCCGTATTTCCGATAAGACAGCCTTTTTTCACCTAGGCGATCTCATTGAATATGACCTAACTGAGAAAATTTTTACTAATCCCAGTAAAAGTCAGACACAGGATTATATTACGGGTCGGACGGGCTAACCGCCCTTTGTTTTAAATTTCGACCGGCTGGGGCGGTTTTTTTAACGCCCGGTTGAGCCTATTGGTATTTAGAGAATTTTAAACCTGCATTTGCCTTACATGTGTGCTAGGATAGACTCCTAGAATGTGAAAAAGGTTATCTATGCAAATACAAATCGTCTCCAAAGGTATTGATGTTTCTTCTGCTCTGCGTGAGCGCATAACCGACCGAATAGGCGATATGATGGATAAATATATACGCAGGGACGGCGAGGCACAGATTTCTGTTTCGCGCGAAGGGACGGGCTTTAGAACCGTGTGTTCTATACATTTGCCGTCTGGGGCCTCTCTTGAATCCAAAGGTGAGGCGCATGATGCCTACGGGGCCTCTGATGAAGCGCTTGATCACATTGAAAAGCGGTTGCGGCGTTATAAGAGACGCCTAAAAGACCATAATGCCGAGAGTAAGGCGCAAGGCTTTTCTATGTTTATTTTGGAAAATCCTGTTGCCGCGAATGAAAACCTTGACGATGATAGTGATGTCGAAGTTTCGGGCGAGCCTATGGTAATAGCCGAAAAGCCGGGGAAAATTCGAACCTTGACGCCCAGCATGGCCGCATTGGAATTAGGATTGGCGGATAATGGTGTCGTTATTTTTAATAATGCCAAACATGGCGGATTAAATGTTGTCTTTAAGCGCTCTGACGGAAATATTGGATGGATTGACCCGCAGCGATAATAAGGCTAAAGGCGTCGCGAAAGATGGGTCGCTACCCATTTGGATATAAATTTAGCGGATTGTAATGTCTCTCGAAACTCTATTTGGCGCTGATGGAATGTTGTGTTCAGTGTCAGTGCATAGCAAAAAGAAATTATTTCAGGATTTGGCTGGTCATTTTGAAAAAAGTGGTTTGCTTGAGAATTCGGGTCTTACGGCCCGGGATATTCTGACCGCTGCCCTAGAGCGTGAAAAATTAGGCTCTACAGGGGTCGGGTCGGGGGTGGCTATACCGCATGCCCGTCTTAAGGGCATAACGTCTGTGCGCGGTGTATTTGCCACGCTTGAAGACGCCGTAGACTATGAGGCGGTTGATAACCGCCCTGTTGATCTGGTCGCTATGCTGATCGCGCCGCTCGAAGCTGGAGGCGAGCATTTAAGGGCTTTGGCGCAAATTTCGCGACGCTTACGCCGTCAGGACGTTCGCGCCCGCTTGAGAGCGGCCCCGGATGCGCAAAGCCTATTTATCTCCTTAACGGACGAAACCTCAATTTCTGCGGCTTAAGTCGGGAGAAATCTTCACGCATCGCGTGAAAACCTCAGGTGACCTGCATTGCGAAAAATCGCTTAATTGTATTAGACTGGTAGAGATAGAAAGGTTGGATTTCCTTTTGAGGCGTCTTTGTTTCCGATCTGTTTTCAGACTATAAGGCTCTATGAATACAAACTTAGTGCATAAATATTTCAACCGGGAGCTTTCTTGGTTGTTTTTTAATACGCGGGTTTTAGAGGTCGCTAATGATAAAAATGTCCCTCTGTTAGAGCGGGTAAAGTTTCTTTCGATTTCAGCGTCTAATCTGGATGAGTTTTTCATGGTCCGTGTTGCCGGATTGCGCACGCAGGTTCTTGCGGGTGTAACTCAAACCAGCTTTGACGGGCTGACCCCCAGGCGTCAACTCAAGAAAATCAATAAGCGCGTCCGGAAAATTACAAAAGCCCAGCAAAAAACTTGGCAAAATCAAGTTAAAGAATTGGCAGATGAGAACGTGCATGTTCTTCAGCCTAACGATTTATCAAAGGCCGAACTGTCCCGGCTCACCGCGCTATATAAAACGCAGATAAGGCCTTTGCTTTCGCCTTTGGCTGTTGATCCGGCGCACCCTTTTCCCTTTATTCCGAATTTGGGTCAGGGTCTTGTTTTACGCTTGAAACGTCAAAAAGATCAGGACCCTCTTTATGCTTTAATTCCGGTTCCCTCCCAAGTGCCGCGCTTTCTTTGGTTAGAGGGTGCAGGGTCGAAAGCCTTAACTCTGGTTTTAATCGAAGACGTGTTACACCATTTTGCCGCGGAATTTTTCCCGGGCCTTTCTCCTGATGGACGCGGGACATTCCGTATCATTCGCGATAGCGACATCGCCATTGATGAAGGAGCTGAAGACTTGGTTCAGCATTTCGAATTTTTGATTAAGCAACGCCGACGTGGTCGGGTTATTCGTCTTGAGATGGACGCGCAAATGCCTGAGGACCTTAAACATTTTTTGATCGAGAACTTCGAATGTTGGGATGAGGATATTCACGAAATTGAGGGTATGATGAGTTTGCAAAACCTTGCAGAGATTGCGAAGTTTCATCGTCCGGAATTGAAATATACCGCTTTTAATGCGCGTTTTCCTGAACGTATTCGTGAGTTTAACGGGGATTGTTTTTCAGCCATAGCGGCCAAGGATATTGTCGTTCACCATCCTTATGAGGATTTTGATGTTGTGGTGCAATTTCTAGAACAAGCGGCCAATGATCCTGACGTGGTTGCGATAAAACAAACACTTTATCGTACCTCAGATGATAGCCCTATCGTGAGGGCTTTAATCAAGGCGGCTGAAAAAGGAAAAAATGTTACAGCTTTGGTAGAGCTAAAAGCGCGTTTTGACGAGGAAAGCAATTTACGATGGGCGCGAGACCTAGAGCGGGCTGGTGCCCATGTCGTTTATGGATTTATAGATTATAAAACTCATGCCAAGGTCTCGCTTGTTGTGCGCCGTGAAGGTTCAGGGCTTAAGATTTATACCCATCTTGGCACAGGTAATTATCATGCGCAAAATGCCAAAATATATACCGATCTGGCTTTGTTTACCGCCGATCAGGAGATGGGGGAGGACGTTGGTAAGTTATTTAACTATGTGACCAGCTATTCTCCTCCAGAAAATCTAAAAAAACTTGTGATTGCGCCGCTGCAATTACGCGGTGTTTTAACTCAATATATTAAAGAAGAAATGGCTTTCGCTAAGCAAGGAAAGCCAGCCATGATCTGGGCTAAAATGAATGCCTTGGTGGACGGGGATATAATTGATAAACTTTACGCGGCGTCCAAAGCGGGTGTTCAGATAGATTTGATTGTGCGCGGAATATGTTGCTTGCGACCGGGCGTGCCGGGCTTGTCTGACAATATCCGGGTCAAATCCATTGTGGGGCGCTATCTGGAACATTCCCGCATTGTATGTTTTGGCAACGGGCAGGCTTTGCCCCATTCTCAGGCAAAGGTTTTTTTCTCGTCTGCGGACTGGATGCCTCGAAACCTTAACCGGCGTGTGGAAACATTGGTCCCTGTGGAAGATAAAACGGTGAAACGTCAAATCCTTAATCAGATTATGGTTGCCAATCTAATGGATAATCAAAATAGCTGGTATCTGAAGGTCAGTGGAAAATATGTTAAACCCGTTTTAGACCCTGAAGAGAAGGTGTTTTCCGCGCATGAATATTTTATGCGTAACCCGTCTCTTTCGGGTCGGGGGCGCTCCCTTAAATATTCCGCACCGAGGGATTTAACCGAGCGTTTAAAGAAGAAAAGACCGAAACACTAATGTCAAACCCAGCCGAAATACGCTCTCATAAACTGGGTATATTGGATATAGGGTCCAATTCTGTGCGGTTTGTGATTTATGCCTTATCAGGCTGTGCCTTTACGCCGATTTACAATGAAAAAATTCTCGCTGGTTTGGGGCGTGATTTACGCCAGACGGGTAAGCTAAACCCCAAAGGCTGTGAACTCGCTCTGGCAGCGATTTTACGGTTTACACTTATTGCTAAGGCCCAGAACCTTCCCAAAATTATCGTCGGGGCGACGGCGGCCTTGCGTGAAGCCAATGATGCCAAGGCTTTCATAAAAGAGGTAAGAGATAAAACGGGATTGGACATTTCTCCCGTTAGCGGCCCGCAAGAGGCCTTTCTTACGGCGCAGGGCCTTATTTCGACCATGCCGCGTGCAAATGGAATAGCAGCCGATCTTGGCGGGGCGAGCCTTGAACTGATACGGGTTGAAAACAAACATATAAATCCGGGTGAGACTTTTCCGCTCGGCCCTTTTAAAATTATCGGCCAAGCGCTTTCTAGGCCGGATGAATTTGACGGGGGTGAAATAACCTCTCGTATAGATGCCGTACTGGGCAAGGCGGACCTCAAAGCCTTTACTGGTTTACCCCTTTATCTTATTGGCGGCGCTTGGCGTAATCTTGCCAAAATCTATCAAGACAGAATCAATTACCCGCTAAAGACCTTGCAGGCCTATGAAATCCCGGCGGCAGATTTTCAAGCGCATGCGCGCTGGGCTTATGGTGCGGGCCGTTCGGAGGTTTTGGGTTGGAAAGGCATTAGCCAGCGCCGTGCTGAGACTTTGCCTTACGGGGCCTTATTGCTGGATGTTTTAATTGAAAACCTTTCGCCCCTTACAATAACAATTTCAACAACGGGTTTGCGCGAGGGTTTGATATATGCGTCGCTGCCTGAAAGGCTTAAAGGCCGCAATGCATTGTTTGATGGGTGTCGGGATTTTGCCCATGGCAATTTGCAAAGTCAGGATTTCGCCGAACCTGTATTTGAATTTCTAAGCGGTTTGGCTGAATATTTCCCCAGTTGTTTTAATAAGGATAATGAAGTCCGCCTCCGGCGCGCGGCTTGCTATCTTGTCGGAATTGGCAAAGGCTTGAACCAAGACTATCAGGCGGGTCTTGTTTTCGATAATGTATTTTACGCGCCGCTGGCCGACCTCACCCATAAAGAACGGGCCTATCTTTCTCTTATCCTGTTTAGTTCATTTACCAAAAGTCGTGAGACACCCAATGAAGCCGCGATTGAGGCCTTGTTAAATACGGATGAACGCAATGCGGCTCGGTGTTTTGGGGCGGCAATTCGTCTGGCAGTAGTGGCCAGTGGGCGCTCCAGCACGCTGTTAGACGCGTTTGATCTTGGGGTGGCGGATAAGGCACTCTGTTTAAGCGTGACACCAGATTATCAAGACTTGATAACAGAGCGGGTTTTATTACGTCTGCGAAAGCTCGCGGATTTGATGGAGCTGGATTATAAAACGGTTGTGTCCTAGCGGCGGAGCGTTTTCTTAGTTTTGCGTGTCATTTGAGTCCGGGTTTTGCGTTTTATCTTGTAGTTCTTTTACCAAGCTGGGTGAGCTGTCCTTTAAGGTAGAGCCGTGTGGAATTTGTGAGCCTGTGATTTGACTGGCGCTGATACGGCTTTGGAACTTTGAAGACGGGTCTTGCGGGCGCTCCGTGCTGGCGGCCTCGTCCTCTTTTTTGGCTGCGGTACGGTCTGGCAGATCAGGCTTTTCAACTGGTCTTACAGCCGGAAGCGTCGCGGCCTGCGCGGGCTTGATAAGCCATAGGCCCCCTTGCCAGCTATCAGCGACATATAGCCCATTTTGCGTGTAAAGCAGCGCGCCGGGCTGCCCCCAAGCGGCATGTCCGCGCTTGGATAAAAACCCGTCAGCCATGACAATGATTTTATTTTGCGGCGTACCAAAAGTTGTCGGCAGGCTTACAATATTGACGCCGCCACTTGTCCCTGCAGACCCCGTTTCACCGCCGCTACTGGTAGGGGTAGATTGAGACACAATTATATGGTCTTTGGTAATTGGCGGCCAGCTATTGGGCATAGGGTTTTGCGGCAAAACAAAACCGCCAATCACTGTTCCGGTTTCTAGCGGATAGACTTTTGTCTGGCCCAGTTTGCGTAAACTATCACCGGCGCTTATCCAGATATCCCCGGATAGGGAGTGCGTGATTTGGGTAATAGGCGCGTTAAAGTCTTCTACTATGCTGGCTTTTTTTGTCAGCATATCAACCTTGATAAGCGCAGACGGTTTCTGGGTTTTGGAGGGCGCACGGTTAAGCCCGAACAAAAGCTGGTTGGCCGCTGGGTCGTAATGCAAGGGGCGCGGCAGATCACCGGATATATTGGCATTAGCCAGGCTGAGAAAAAAATCGACTGTGCCGTCCGGACTCAGTTTCCATATACCGCTGAGATCGGCAATATAGATATCCGCGCCAATTCGGGTCAGGCCTGTCGGATTATTAAAGGCGGCAGCAAAAGGGATTTGGCTGTCAATCTTTCCGTCACGCCCGCGGTCTATAAGCCGAATAAGTCGCCCGCGTTTTTTGTCCAATACAAGAATATTGCCCTTATCATCTTCAGCGATGGCCGAGATGGACCCTAAGCCTGTGGCGATTTCGGAAATCGCAAAAAGGCTGTGAACTTTTAATTCTGAGCGGGCGCTTCGAGCTTGTTTTTGCAGGGGTGGACGTGGCGTATGTGTGTTTGTGGCGGTTTCGGGTAACGTAAACGCCGCCCCGGGGGCAGCCATAAGGCGTGCCGGAGATAAAAATAATACACTCAGCGCTATAATATAGAAAACGAATCGCATGGCATATCATGTAAGCAATAAAGAAAAATGGCGAGAGAAACTCGCAGATTTGATATTCTTAAATTCGTAAAGAAGACGAAGTTACGCGGCTGCCTCTTGTCATTGGCGCCGCATTGCGGTTAGGATTGGATTGCATATGTCAAAGTCTAAAGGAGACAGGTTTTCAGTTTAAGTTGGGATTTAACGCAGACACGTTTTGTAAAGGCCTTAGAATATTGTGATATAGGGTGGTCGCAATGGGGTTAATGTCACAAAATTTACCCTTACCTGAACATGTCAGCTCCGGGGCTTTTCCGTGTCTGATACTCAATGCTGATCATCAGCCGCTCTCCTATTTCCCTTTATCCTTATGGTCATGGCAGGACGCTATAAAGGCCGTGTTTCTTGAGCGCGTGAATGTTATTAATCAATATGAGAAAACGGTCAGATCTGTAAGTTTTGAGATGCAGCTCCCCAGTGTTGTCTCGCTTAAAGATTATATTCCGCAAAACCGCTCTCCTGCCTTTACCCGCTTTAATTTGTTTTTACGGGACGGATTTGAATGTGTGTATTGCGCCAGCCCGGATAATCTGACCTTTGATCATGTGATACCGCGCAGATTGGGTGGGCGGACGACATGGAAAAATATCGTTGCAGCCTGTTCGAAATGTAATCTCAAAAAAGGTGGACGCTTACCGCAAGACGCCCGTATGTTTCCTCAAATTAAGCCCTTTATCCCGACAATGTACCAGTTGCAGGCCCAAGGTCGGCGCTTTCCGCCAAATTATTTACATGAAAGTTGGCTTGACTATTTGTACTGGGATGTTGAATTAGAGGGATGAAAACATCATTCCATCCATATGCTCTAATCCTTGGCACCGGCATAGGCGTTGTCGTGCTCCTTGCCTTGAGACATCCGCCCTTCGCCTTGTTTTTCGGTATTGCTTCAATCGTTTTGATTGATATGGGCCTTTCAAAAAAGATTGATAAAGACGGTAAGAAATGAAATCTTTGTTTTTGCGGGCAATCGGTCTGCTTTCGGGCCTGGCACTCTTAACAGCGTGCGGAGCTGATAAGCGTCCAAATGTCATTTTAGAAACGCAAAAAGGCCTTATCGAGATTGAAGTCCATGAAGACAGCGCCCCGATTTCCGCGCGGGATTTTCTCTATTATGTTGATGAAGGTCTTTATGACGGCCAAGGGTTTTACAGGGCTGTTCGTCCTGAGAATGATCCTTTAAAAATGGGTATGTCCATCCTCCAAGGCGGGCGGCTTGATCTTTTGCCGGTAACGCCTGATGTTGATCATGAAACGCAAACAGGCCTGTCCAATATTGCCGGTACCGTGTCTTTGGCCCGTGATAGACCCGGTACAGGTAGCGCCGCCTATTTTTTTATAAATACAGCTGATAACCCTTTTCTCGATTTTGGGGGTAAGCGTAATCCGGATGGGCAAGGTTATGCCAGTTTCGGGACGGTTGTGAAAGGTATGGAGGTTGTGCGGGCCATTCAGTCAGGCGCAACAGTGCCGCAATCTGATGACAGCGTTCGTGCGCAGTTCCTTGTTAAACCGGTCATTATTCATAAAGCCTACCGAAAATAGATCTGGCTTAAATGTTATAAAAGATTTTTTCGACAAAGCGCACTCATTAGTTTTTCTTAATTTTAATGCACTTTTTGAGGGTGCTTCTGGCTGTAAAATAACAGTTTTGATACAAATCTATTCCTAAAATTAAACAACCAGTGCTTGCGGTCGGTAGACATATCGATAAAAATTAGCTGTATCCATGCTTGGACTTTCAGCGGGATAGACAAAGAGACGGAGCGTTGAGAAATCGAGCAGAAGATTAGTGATAACTTTAAACCTGGTCGCGATGGTGACCTGGTCTTGGATGTAATGACTGCCATAGACACTTTGCAAAAGTCGGAAACTACCGATGAAATTTTCTCGATTTTGCAAAAATTAATGCAAGAATTTGGCTTTTTAAGCCTTACACTCGGATTGCTTAAGAACCCGGATATAGCAAAGCAGGACATCCAAACATTTATGAGAACAGATCTCCCACAAGCGATACAGGATTTGTGGTTGAAAGAGGATATGATTTTTCATGACCCTGTCGTGAAATATGCCTTGCAAAATGATGGCAGTTTTCTGTGGTCCGAAGCTTTGGAGTATGCGTCTAAATATAGCCTGAAAATATCAGATATGCATGCGCATTACGACATGTTGGAAGGATTGGCAATTTCCTCCAGAGCAAAGGGGTTTCCCAGAGGATTATTTTCAATGGCTCATCAAAACCCAACCGCATTGGGTATAGAGACTCTGGCACTAGTAGAATTGGCTTGTACCCATGCATATAATTGTCTTTTACGGGTGACGAAAGCCAATCAGGAGCATGAATTTGTAACCCTCACCAAGCGTGAAACAGATGTGCTAACCCTTGTGGCCGGTGGAAAAACGAATTGGGAAATCGCTCAGATTTATAACATTTCGGAAAGCGCCATCAAAAAACATATGCAAAATATCCAGAATAAATTACAGGCGTCCAACCGGGTTCATGCCTCGGTTTTGGCTATCAAGACAGGTCAAATTTTCCCCTAAGGTAGTCAAAAGTAGACTATACCTTAATTTGGCGTGGTGAAATAATACTCCCATCAAACTTGTTGGGAGTTTATATGACATTAGAAATTAATGAAGACCGTGAGTGTGTTACCCTTGGAGACGAGAGTTTAAAGTGCAATATTGCGCAGTCTTTTTACGACTTTTTCGATCTTATCGAAGAGACATCAAACCAGACCTCAAAGCGAGAAGACCATATAGAGGCTGGGCAACTCTTATCACATAAATTTGCGCCTCATAATATAGATAAGCTTTTGGCTAATGCCCATACAAAAGGCTGCACCGAAAAATTATTGGGAGAGATGATCGGCTATATAATTTCCGAGGAAATTAAAAAGGCGCAATTATAGCCGACATTTATTGCTGTCCTAATCGGACGGCTGCGTTTAATGTTTCCACCGGGAGGGTAGAAGCTCTACATTACCGTCTTTTGTAAGAACTTCAAATCTCGGCTCAGAAGGCTGGCTGGCGACAAATATTTCATAAATGATTGAATTATCGGTTTGAATACTTTCAATGATACGGACAATCTCCAGACTGTCTGCATTGGCCTCATTGACAATCGCACGCGCATTTTCCGGGACAGTATCCCACTCCAGATCTCTCTGGATTTCGACAATTTCCGGTCCGTCATCGCGCATTAAAACATCAAATTCTATCTCGTCGCCATTCGCCAATAAACCTTCAACATCGTAATAGACGCGCCCGTCCCGGATTTTTTTGATCACTTCATTCATCGTAAAATCTGGCCGCGTTGTGTTAACAAGCTCACGCACAGACTGGGGAACTTCAGAGAGAGCCAATTTGCTAATTTGTGCCGGGCTTGTGCGTGGTGTCTCCGTTTCTGCGCAAGCTGTTACCAGACTTATTAGGAATGCATATTGGATAATATGTTTAAATTTTGTTGTGGTTGGTGAGGCGGTTATGGCCATTTTATTCTCCAAAATTTGTCATGATACTCAGGGCGTAGCTTCCAATATCGCTTACCTAAAAAAGTGGCGGAGACGAAGTCCGTAAAACTTTATTAATATGATATTGTATTTATAGCACTTTAACAAACATAATTTTGTATATACCACAATTAATACCACATCATATAAAGTTCGAAGCGTAAATATCTATTCAGTTGCCAAGTTGTACTATTTTTTTTACTTAGTTGTAATGACAAATGCGACTGAGACAATTTCAAAATTACAAGAAACAATAGAAAAAGTAATTAATGATTATTGGATTGAACAATCCTCGCCAATGTTGCTTAGTTATTTAGGCGGCATAAACAATGGTGAAATCTCCACACAATTAAAGTCTATCGATGTTGGCCTCCGAGAATTCATAGAACGGTTCCTTAATGAAAAAGTATTATTAAAATCGGATGATAAAAGCCCCATCAGAATTTTCGCTTTCCCTTCAAAGTATGTAAAAAAATCAGATAGCTTACAGCAAATTATTGAAGATGTGAAAGCTAGCTCCAATTCTCAACCTATACCAAGATACGAATTTTCCGTTTGGGCGGCATTCTCTAAACATATAGAAACAGGTCTAAATCGTTATTTAAATATAAATCCCCCTTATGATTTTGTCGACACATCTGAGCCGCCGGAAAAAGAGAACTTTTTAAAAATACCTCTTATAAAAAATATAGATAGTAAAACGCCCAAAGAAATAGAATTAGACATAAAAAAATGGTCAAAAAAAAATAAGCTTGACCATCGCTTGTTTCAACGCTCTTTCCATCGAAAATACAACGAGACTAAAACCCCACTTGAAATGTTATTCGTAAATTTAAACGAGGAACAATTAAAGCGGATTTCCATACCTTTGGATATCGTAAAAATTCTTAACAACAAGTCTTAATTCCCTTGCAATGACAAAGAAAAACTTTTTTTTCATCGTTGGAATACCACCACTGTTAGTAGCTCCTTTCGAGAAAAAGCTTTTGAAATTTAAGGGAAACTATAGGGAATTTACAATTATTCCAATTGACGAATATAACTCATATAATAACCACAAGATTGTAGAGCTTTACTCGCAAATTCGGGCTTTCTTACTTCAATTTGAAAATAAAAATGGGCCCTATGGCTTCCAAGAAGAATTTCGGGGCATTGGTTTGATTGCATTCACAAAGTCCGCAAACGAAAAAACTTTATTTCAATCTACTTTCTCTCCCGAAATACTTGTAACTACAGAACAGTTTCCAAAAGATTGGTACACTGTAAGAAAAAACAACAACAATAGTGTTGCGAATACTCATTTTATTACATTGAAAAATGCTTCAAAACGCCTTCAAACCGCTATTAATTTTATTTACAGCCGAATAAACTCTGGTGCCAATTCCACACCTCTTCTCCTTCCAACCCACAATTTTGATGAAACGGAACTTACAGTATTGAGCGAAAAAATATTCGCTGCCGCAAATATGTCTGACCCAATCTCTAAGATTGAGGACGCAATTACGAATTTTGACCAGAAATTCCCAAAAAAACTAACCAAGGTTCATTCTAATAGACGAATTTATGTAAATTCAAATGGACTCAACTTTATGCCACCCAGTGCGTTACATGGACATCCCGTCTCAAGACTTAAAAACCACCACGAACCAAATTGCTGGGTACGGGGAATGTTAAGATTTGGCGCTCCATTTAACCCTAAGTTCCATTATGATTGCACGAAAAAAAACTTGAAAAGAGACTGGAGAAGTTGTCATTTTCAGAATTACAGCATTCCCAATGAAAAAAACCACGTCAACATCGCCCCCAATGATGCAATAAGATAGGGCGACCGTGAGGTCGCCCTAGAAACTATAACTGTTATTGTTATATTTACAGGAAACTAATTTTTTTTAGTTTTCCAACACGTCGTGAAAATGCTTGGGTCAACGCATAGATGACAGATCTACCAAACTAAGCGCTTTAACCTCCACACTACAAGCTATCAAAGTTTCAATAACAAAACCCAGAAGCTCTCCGAATGCCTATTTCTCCTTACTAGGCTACGCGAAACAGGGAATATATAGCGATAAAGTATTAAATAAACAATATCTAGATGCACTTTTTTATTTTATAGTTAAACATACTAATCAGCAAAATTATAACAATTACAAAAATCCTTCCAAAACCCCTAGCCGTTTTATCCAATCCAGTGTCGAATCATAGTTGAGCGCCTCATAACGGTCATACAGCACGTTATAGGTCTTCTAGTGCTCCTAGAGGCTTAGGGGAAACTCATCGTCTATGCCGTTATAATCGCCTAGGCGGGGGCGGATTTTATACATGCGATTCATCCACACAGGTGAAGCGACGAAAAACGGGTTGTTATTAAATGTTAAGGTCACAGGTAAAATCTTGGAACCGAAATTTTTGGATTCTAGAGGCAGGTAAGGCTTGGTTTCGGGGTTCAAAATGTAATCAGAACATGAATCCCATCTGGCTGTTAATACAACCATGGAACAGCCATGAATCAAAAAACTTTACTTAAGCATACAAAGGGTACCTTATTTTGGAAGGCAGCCCGATGCTAAAATCGGTAAACTGGAATTTTTGCATTATAAAGGCAGGGCAAGGTTTAGTTTGATGGCTCAAAAGCAATATGAGTGATTTTAATATGAAAATCGTCAAACTGAAATTTTTGCATATTAGAGTCACCCTAACCGTCAGTTTGAGGGTTCAAATGCTTTTTAATTTTTCAACATTCCTTAACATAAGAGGTAACATTTATGGGCTCTTGTCAAAGCCGGCATAGAGTTTCAAAATGGCGGCAAGTCCAGTGTGAGGTTGGTAGGGAGATAGATGCAAATCTAGGCTACTGTTGAATGAGGTATAAATAAACACAATGGACGTTACAGGGTTTTGGACAGGCGAATATGCCTATGACAACGTTATAGACCTTGCTGTCGATTTCCATGCTGAGCTTAGTCAGTTAGGCGCTATTCTATCGGGTAATACCACAGAGGAAAATACTTTTGGAGATCAAGGCGGGCAAATTCTGATTGCAGAATTGTTTGGAAGGGTCAGCGGCCAAGATATTGATTTTACCAAGAGCTATACGAACGCGCCGTCAAATACAGACAAGATACTATATCAAGGCTCTATCTCTGATGACGGGAGTTTAATTACAGGAAAATGGACAATGCTGAGTATGTGGACGGGAAGCTTTAAAATGACCCGTGCAATAGAGCAAAAACCTAAAGTCAAAGCTGTTTTAGAAATAGAAACTGAAACTGCATGATATACTCTTAAAGAGTTTCAACTATCTATGAAAATCATGCTCTACACATTAGGAACGCTTTGCACGATTGTTAGCCTTATTCAGTTACACCCTGCTGTTAGACGCCGTTTCCGGGAGCGGGGCTTTTCGGATGATATTGTAATTCCGTCTTTAATGACTTTCTGCGGTATTTTGATGATATTGTTGGGCTGGTTCAAAGAAGATGCAGCGGAGCACAACTTATTATCCCAAAAGATAGACTCGATATATTGGAGCGATGGAGACTCAGGCAAAATAAAATATGATAATGGGAAAGCCATATCGTTTCGATTAAATGGCGTAGACGCTCCAGAAACAGGCGGGGTTGGAGCTGCAATCGGTGGGGCTAAATGTGAACTTGAACGGGAGCGGGGCTTTGACGCTAAAGAATGGGTTGTGACGGTCACACGTGATGTCGAGCTCAATATTGCTAAGGATTACGGCTTAGATAAATATGAGCGTCTTGTGATTGATTTAAGCGCCAATGGCGAGGATGTCGCTAGTTCTGGTATCAATATGAAACATTTAAAGCCTTGGCCGCACAAGGGGCGTAGAGCGCTGTCTAAAAAGCCTGATTGGTGTATTTAAGATGTATTGGCTGTCTCAAGACTTGTGACCAAGCTACTAAAAAGCTAAATCCCCATATTGTTATACTCGATATGGCAGTGGTAAGAGTCATTACGATC